>JBBSSF010000034.1:0-13998 GCA_038242345.1 Hyphomicrobiales bacterium | reverse complement strand
CAGGGCGCGCAGCGCCGCGCTGTCGCCCATGAGCGTGCGCACATCGCGCCCGCAGGCGGCCACGATGCGCTTGGCGAGCCCGTAGGCTTCCGGATGCACCGAGGAGGCATCCAGCGGCTCGGCCCCGTCGCGGATCCTGAGGAAGCCGGCGCACAGCTCGAAGGTGCGCGGGCCCAGCCGTGACACGTCCATCAGTGCCTTGCGGCTGCGGAACGGGCCGTTGGCATTGCGATGGGCGACGATGGCTTCCGCCAGCGAGGCGCCGAGGCCGGAAATGCGGGCGAGCAGCGGCGCCGAGGCGGTGTTGAGATCGACACCGACGGCATTCACGGCATCTTCCACCACGGCATCCAGAGCCTTGGCCAGCCGGCTCTGGTCGACGTCGTGCTGATACTGGCCGACGCCGATGGACTTGGGCTCGATCTTGACCAGCTCTGCCAGCGGATCCTGCAGCCGGCGGGCAATCGACACGGCGCCGCGCAGGGACACGTCCAGCTCCGGCATTTCGGCGGCGGCCACGGCGGAGGCCGAATAGACCGAGGCGCCGGCCTCGCTCACCGTCACCTTGATGGGCTTCGGCGGGGCCAGATGGCCGAGCAGCTCGGCCGCCAGCCGGTCGGTCTCGCGGCTGGCGGTGCCGTTGCCGATGGCGATCAGATCGACCTTGTGGCGCGAAATCAGGCGGGAGAGGGTGGCCAGCGACCCGGTGACGTCGTTCTTCGGCTGGAAGGGATAGATCGTCGCCGTTTCCAGCACCTTGCCGGTGGCATCCACCACCGCCACCTTGACGCCGGTGCGGATGCCCGGGTCCAGCCCCATGGTGGCGCGTGCGCCGGCGGGGGCGGCGAGCAGCAGGTCCTTCAGATTGCGGGCAAAGACGTGGATCGCCTCCTCTTCGGAGCGCTCCTTCAGGTCGGTCATCAGGTCGAGACCCAGATGCAGCGACAGCTTCACCCGCCAGGTCCAGCGCGCCACATCCGACAGCCAGCGGTCGCCGGGGGTGCGCGGATCGGCCGGAATGCCGTTGGCCTCGCAGATCATGCGCTCCACCGGCTTCTGGCCGACGGCCTCGCTGTCGATCTCGATGTCGAGAGCGAGCACGCCTTCATTGCGCCCGCGCAGCATCGCCAGCGCCCGGTGGCCGGCAACGGCGCCATAGCGTTCGCGATGGTCGAAATAGTCGGAAAATTTCTCGCCCGCCTCGGCCTTGCCCTCCACCAGGGAGGAATGCAGCACGGCATTGGCCTTCATGTAGGTCCTGAGACGCCCGACCAGATCGGCATCCTCGGCGAAGCGCTCGGTGAGGATGTCGCGCGCGCCATCCAGTGCCGCCTTGGTGTCGGCCACCGCCTCGGTAATGAACCCGGCAGCCAGCGCCGCGGGCTCGGCAGTGCGATCGGCCAGGATCTGCTCGGCCAGCGGCCCCAGACCCTTTTCGCGCGCAATCTCCGCCCGGGTGCGGCGCTTGGGCTTGTAGGGCAGGTAGATGTCTTCCAGTTCCGCCTTGGTGCTGGCGCCAGCAATGCGGGCGGTCAGCGCGTCGGTGAGCTTGCCCTGACTGTCGATGGACTGGAGGATGGTCGCCCGGCGCTGGTCGAGATCACGCAGATAGGTGAGGCGTTCGTCCAGGGTGCGCAGCTGGGTGTCGTCGAGGCCGCCGGTCGCCTCCTTGCGGTAACGGGCGATGAAGGGAACCGTCGCGCCCTCGTCGAGGAGGGTGATCGCGGCTTCCGCCTGGCGCGGCTGGCAGGCGATCTCGCCTGCGATGATCCGGGCGATGCGGTCGGTGTCGGTTGCCATTCCGGTCTCGTCGGTCATGAAACGGGGCGCGGACCATAACGCCCCGCGTCCCGATGAACAACACGCACCCGGTGCGCATTTCTGGCGAGCCCGTCCGAAGCGGAAGCCCCGGACGGGGACCGATCAGCCGGCCCGGCTCAGTTGGGCTGCGGCGCGCGCGAGCCGTCGAGCACGCGCACCGTGCTTGCCTGCGGGCCCCACGGGCCCTCCACGGCCGACCGGGTGACTTCCACCAGCGTGCCCACCTTCAGGGCATCGAAGGAGCCGCCCACCACGGCGGTGCGGCTGAAATAGAGGTCCGGCGCGCCGCGCACTTCCACGAAGCCATAGTCCTGATCGCCGAACAGGCGCACCACCTGACCGGCCTCGCCGGCGCTGGCATGGGCCTTCACGGTGCCGGCCTTGATCTGGGCGCTGTCGGAGAGCTGACGCTCCACCGCCTCGAACACCCGGCCGACCACCGCGTTCAGATCCTGCTTGGCCTCCCGACGCTCGTCGGAGCCGCGGGCCACCACCTTCGGGCGGCCGGGAATTTCCACTTCCACCGTGATGCCAAGGGGGTTCTTGGCAGTTTCCGGCGCGCGATGGGTCGTTTCCACGACGATGCGGCAGCCGATGATATTGGGGTGGAACCGGCCGAGCTTTTCAGCTCGGGCCCGGATCAGGGATTCCAGCGAGGGCGAGCGGTCGAGATCCCGGAAGGTGATCTGAAGCGGCTTCTGCATGGTCTTCTCTCCACGAAACCTGGGGAGTACCCCCTTCTTGGGCCAGCCGTTTTCGACCGGCCTTGATGAGGATGTAGGTCGGGATCGTGAGCCGGCAAGGGGGGGAGGGTGCATACGGACCGAGCACATGGACGGGTTATCTCATCCGGTTGGCACGGGATGCGCTTGCCTGCCGCCCCTCCGGGCGCGGATCCGGCCGCACTTCACAGCGTCGGGTGGACATGCGAGAAAGACGCGGCTGTCGATGGCGCACCGGCCGGATCCGCACTCCTGCGGATCCCGACCCCCGGTTCTGGCGCCTGGCGGTCAGGCCGAAGCCCGCGCCGATCGGGCGCGTGACCGGAATCAACAGGGGGCCCGTTCATGGCCGATCTCGTCGTCATCGCCTTCCCGACCGAGGAAAAGGCGGAGGAAGTCCGCACCAAGCTGCTGGAGCTCCAGAAGGAGTATCTGATCGAGCTGGGGGATGCCTGCATTGCCGTGAAGAAGCCGGACGGCTCGGTGAAGCTCAACCAGCTGTTCTCGACGACGGCCGCCGGCGCCGTGTCCGGCACCCTGTGGGGCACGCTGATCGGCCTCATCTTCATGATGCCGCTGGCGGGTGCGGCCATCGGTGCCGCGTCGGGCGCCATCTCCGGCGCGCTGACCGATGTCGGCGTCAACGACAAGTTCATGAAGGAAACCGCCCAGACCCTGCACGAGGGCAATGCGGCGCTGTTCCTGCTCATCCGCAAGTTCACCGCCGACAAGGTGCTGGCGGATCTCTCCGGCGTCGGCGGCGTGGTGCTGAAGACCTCCTTCGACGAGCAGAAGGAAGCCAGGCTGCGCGAGGCGCTGGCGGGCGCCCAGGCTGCCTGCACCGAGACGGCGTCCTCCGAGACGCCCTCGGCCTGATCGTCCGATTGCCGGGCCCCCCCCCCATGAGGGGGCCCGGCCGATCGGCAGAGGATCCCCGGGCGGCGCTCAGCCGCCCGGACGGTCTCACGCGCCCTCGAAGCCCGAGAGCACGTTGACGACGTTGACGCCGATTTCCGCCACCGCATAGCCGCCTTCCATCAGGAAGACCGTCGGCAGGCCGGCTCCGGCGATGCGCCGGCCGACCGTCAGGAAATCCGTGCTCTTCAGCCGGAAGAAGCTGATCGGATCGCCCTCATAGGCATCCACCCCCAGCGAGATCACCAGCGCCTCGGCGCCGAAGGACCGGATGCGGGCAAGGGCTGCATCAAGGGCCGCGCCCCAGATGGTGAAGTCGCTGCCGCGGGCAAGCGGCAGGTTCATGTTGGCGCCTTCACCGCTGCCGGCGCCCGTCTCCTCGGCAAAGCCCAGGAAGTAGGGGAAGGCTTCCACCGGATCGCCGTGGATCGACACATAGAGGACATCGCCGCGCTCCCAGAAGATGTCCTGGGTGCCGTTGCCATGGTGGAAGTCGATGTCGAGGATGGCGACCCTGGCCGCGCCGCTGTCGCGCAAGGCCTCGGCCGCGATGGCGGCATTGTTGAAGAAGCAGTAGCCGCCGAAGAGATCGCGCGCCGCATGATGGCCCGGCGGGCGGCAGAGTCCGAAGGCGGCGCGGTTGCCGGCAATCACCTGGTCGGTGGCCGTGAGCGCGACATCGACGGACGCCCGCGCGGCTTCCCAGGTGCCTTCGGAAATCGAGCTGTCGGCAGCCAGCGCATAAAAACCGAGCTTGCCGCGCACATGGGCCGGCGCGCGCTGGGTCATGCGCCGGGCCGGCCAGTTGATGGGGATGGCCTCGCCCTTCGCGCCCGTCGCCTGCCAGTCCGCCCAGACGGTTTCCAGGAAGCGGACATAGTCCGGATCGTGGATCTTCAGGATGGGCTGAAGGCCGTGGTCGGTGGGGGCGATGACGCTGCCGAAGCCGGTGCTGCGCGCCCGCTCCAGCACGAAGGCGATGCGCTCGGGACACTCGAAGGGCGGCACCAGCTCGCCGCCGGAAAGTTCCGTGCGGGCGGCCCTGAGCAGCTGGTCCGGGGACTGGACGATCTTCATGGGATCCTGATCCGTCTCGACGGCCACCCGGAGGAGGGGCGGCCGGACCGGATCAGTCTAGAGCATTTTCGAGCGGCGCGGAGGGACCGGAAAATGCTCCGGGCCACGGCGCCGGCAGGGACTTGCCCCCCGGGCTGTCCGCACCGGGGGAGGAGCCGGTGCGGACAGGGGGCAGTGTCAAGCCGCCTTGGCGTAATCGGCCTGGATGCCGTTGCGGCCCGGGAATTCCGGGGCGAGCGTGCGGGCATTCGGCATCTTCAGCCACAGGCGCAGCAGACGGCGCTTGAGGGCGGGATCCTCGAAGTCCTCGAACGAGGTGCGCGAGTGCATGACGGAGTAGTTGTTGGCAAACTGGATGTCGCCGGGCTCCAGCATCATGTCCATGCGGATCTCGGGATCGTGGATGATGCTGTCGATGAGGTCGAGCATCTCCACTTCCACGGTGGAGAGAGTGATGCCGCGGAGGGTGGCGCCGTCTTCCAGATATTTGCGCAGATAGCGGCAGGCGAGCTTGCCGTCATGATAGCTGAAGATCGGCGACAGGCTCGGCAGCGCCTCGCCCAGATGGTTGAAATAGACCGGGCGATACAGCAGCCCGACATATTCCGGATGCCTGGTCAGGATCTCGTTGTAGACGGTGGCCGAGGAGACCAGGCTGGAGAGGCCGCCGGACTTGGCCTTGCGGATGGACAGCAGGCCGACGACATCCGACAGGTCCGAATGATAGGGCAGATAGGCGTTGGTCTCGTAGACCCGGGTGTTCATCTGCTTCGGATCACCCACCGAGGTGACCTTGCCGATCATGTCGCCCTTGGGGTTCTGGCTGACCGGCGTGCCCATGTTGAGGCCGATGCCATATTAGATGGTCTGAAGGTCTTCCTCCTCCAGGCCGAGCTTGTCGAGGCCGCGGATCAGCAGGAAGCCGCGGCCATTCTCCAGTTCCTCGTTGAAGAAGGCGATGTCGGCGGCAAGCGCCCCGGAGACCGGGAAGTCGTCCCGGGTCATGGCGGGCACGACCACGCCGCGGGCCTTGGCGACGGCGAGCGCCTCGCTGATGCCGGCAAGGCTGGCGTCGGACAGCCGGAAGATCCAGCTGTCGTCCTTCGCCAGGTCCGCGCCCTTCCAGGCCACCGGGCTGGTGACCGGATCCTTCAGGATGATGCTCATCTCTTTCCCCATCTTGGTCGCCGGCCGCCTGAGCGCCGGCAGATCTGGGCAGGTGCCGCACGGCGACCCGCCTGACTGGGCCTTCCCCTTCCGTCCGCACGACGGGGAAGGCCGCGATGGTGGCTGCCCGGTCTCGGGAAACGGACAGCCGGAGGCACGGACCGGAAAGATCCCGCAGGATCCCGGCCGGGTCGGATCCCGCCGGCTGCCTGTGGACGGCCGGGCCGGGGGGAAATTTCCGATCTGGGGGCGGGGCGGAGAGGCCGCCCGCGCACTTGCGTGTCGGCAGGCCGCCTTCAGTAGGCGGCCTTGGGCAGCCACAGGGCCAGCGCCGAGAAGATCCAGACGAGGAACAGGCCGAAGAGCTGGAGCGCGACGAAGGGCACGATGCCGCGATAGATGTCGCCGACGGTGGTGCCGGGCGGGGCCGCGCTCTTCAGATAGAAGAGGGCCGTGCCGACCGGCGGGGTGAGGAAGGAGGTCTGCAGGCAGACGGCGAGCAGCATGGCCACCCACACCGGATCGAAGCCCATGTCGACCACGATCGGGACGACCAGCGGGGCGACGATCAGCACGATCTCCATCCAGTCGAGCACGAAGCCGAGCAGGAAGACGATGCCGAGCACGACCAGGAGCACGCCGGTGGGGGGCAGCGGCAGGGAATGCAGGGCTTCCGCGATCACCTCGTCGCCGCCATAGCCGCGCAGGATGACCGAGAAGCAGCTGGCACCGAAGATCAGGGCGTAGAGAAAGGCCGTGGTCTTGCCGGTGAGGTAGCAGACTTCCTTCAGGGTCTTCCAGTCGAGCTTGCGGGCCATGAAGGCCAGCAGCGCCGCGCCGCCGGCGCCGACACCCGAGGCCTCCGTGGGCGAGGCGATGCCCATGAAGATGGAGCCGAGCACGGCGAAGATGAGGGCGAGCGGGGCGATCAGCGCCTTCAGCATCTCCACCAGCATCGAGCCCGCCACCGCCGCCCGCCGGTCCTCGGCGGACAGGGCCGGGGCGCTCTTCGGCTTCAGGAGGGCGAAGACGATGATGTAGGCGGCATAGAGGGCGGCCAGCAGCAGGCCCGGGAGCACCGCGGCCATGAAGAGATCGCCGACCGGGATCTGCAGCTGTTCGCCCATCACGACGAGCATGATGGAGGGCGGGATCAGGATGCCGAGGCAGCCCGTGGCGCCGACGGTGCCGAGGCTGAAGCGCTTGTCATAGCCCGCCTGGTACATCGGCGGCAGGGCGATGGTGGCGAGCAGCACGACGGAGGCGCCGACGATGCCGGTGGAGGCCGCCAGCACCACGCCGATGATGACGACGGAGAGGGCCAGCCCGCCCGGCGCCCGGCCCAGCGCCAGCCGCATGGCGGCCAGCAGGCGGTCACCGATGCCGGAGCGGTCGAGCATGTAGCCCATGAAGATGAACATCGCCATGGGGATCAGGCTGTAGCTCGACAGCGTGTCGAACACCCGGTTGGTGACGAAGCCGACGAAGCGCAGGTTGGCATCGGGCTCGTAGCCGATCAGATCGGGCAGATATTCGCCGAGGACGGCAAAGAGGATGCCGACACCACCGAGCACCAGCGCCACCGGATAGCCGGTGAACAGCAGCACCGCAAAGGTGGAGAACAGCAGGAAGACGAAGAGGACTTCGGTTGCCATCGTTCAGTGCTCCCGCGGCGTGGGCAGCTCGTGGCCGACGGCATAGGCCACGCGGCCGGTCAGGAGCACGAGGATGGAGCGGAAGGCGATGGCCACGCCCTGGAGACCGAACAGAACGAAACCGGCAAACATGACGAACTTGATGATGTAGCGGGCCGGCAGGCCCGAGGGCATCGGCGAGCCTTCGCGCAGCGCCCAGGAATAGGCAAACATCGACCAGGAATAGGACGACACCAGCACCACGAAGGGCAGGAACAGGAACAGCGTGCCGAGCAGCTCGATCCACGCCTGCTTCCGGAAGGACAGGTTGGCGTGGAGAATGTCGACGCGCACGTGCCCGTCATCGCGGTAGGTGCAGGCCATGCAGGCCATGGCGACCACGGCATTCAGATGCCACTGGAACTCTTCCAGCTCGATCATGCCGATATTGAAGCCATAGCGCAGGGTGATGTTGAGGAAGATCGTCGCGATCAGCACGAGGAGAAGCAGCGAGGCGGCGCGGCCAATCGCGACCGACACGCGCTCGACGACGCGGATATAGGTGAGCATCAGGGGCATGGGCGGGCCGCATCCATGACGTGTTGCGCCGGAGGCCTGTCCGGGAATGCCGAAGGGGGGATCGGCATCCCGGACAGGACCTGGTCGGATCCCGTCGGGGGGCGGGGCGACCTGGGGCCGGAGGCACCCGGTCATCGGGCGCCGTCCGTGGCGGGGGGAGCGGCCCGGTCCGGGCCGCCCGTCCGGTCAGTTGGTCCGGCCGTTGTTTTCCCAGGCCGAGACCTTGCCGCGATAGGCCGAGAGCGAGTCCCAGACGCGCTTGAAGTCGGCATTCTTCTCGCTCTGTTCGGCCATCACCTCATTGGTGGCGGTCTTGAACTTGGCGAGCAGCTCCGGCGGGAAGGCGCGCACGGTGACGCCATTGGCCTGGAAGCTCTCGACGGCCTCGGCATTCTCGACGAGGGTCGAGGTCACGCCCCACAGCATGGTCTCGCGGCACACGGTCTCGATCTGGGTGCGCTGGGCGTCGGAGAGCGCATCCCACTTGGCCTTGGAGATTATCAGCTCGTTGATGGCCGCCGGCTGATGCCAGCCCGGCAGATAGTAGTTCTTCGCCACCTTGTCGAAGCCGGCTGACTTGTCGATCGCCGGCATCGACAGCTCGGTGCCGTCGATCACGCCGCGCTCCAGGTTCGGATAGATGTCGCCGGAGCCGAGCAGGACGACGGAGGCGCCCATCTTCTTCATGACTTCACCGGCCAGACCGGCAAAGCGCACTTTCTTGCCCGAGAGATCGGCCTCGGAGTTGATCTCCATGCGGTACCAGCCGCCGGCCTCGCGCTCCATCAGGCCGCAGGGCACCGGAACCACGCCCTGGGTGGCGTAGATCTCGCGCCACAGGTCGAGGCCGCCGCCATTGTAGAGCCAGCCGAGATATTCCAGCGCCGGCGGGCCGAAGGGCACGCCACCGAACAGCTGCACCGCCGGGAAGCGGCCGGCGACATAGAGCGGCGACGTATAGCCGGCATCCAGCGTGCCCGACTGCACGGCGTCGAAGATCTGCAGCGAGGGCACCAGCTTGCCGGCCGAATAGAGCTTGAACTCCAGATCGCCGCCGGAGATCGCCTTGATGGTGTCGGTGAAGTGCTGGGCGTCGCGGCCGGAGGCCGGCATGGTCAGCGGCCAGGCGCTCTGCAGGTCGAGCTTCACCGTCTTGGCGGCAGCCGGCGCCAGCGCCGGCAGGGCCAGCGCAGCGCCGAGAAGGGCGGTCTTGAGGAAGGACTTCAGCATGACAGCTCTCGATGCATCGGGAGGGGGAGCGATGTGCGGCGCTGGCCTGCCCCGTCTGTCCGGCCGGCGCGGCCGCAAGGTCGGTGACGGGGAACCTGCAATCGCAGCGAAGGGCGCGACGCCGGCCGGAGCGGGCTGCCCGGAAAAGCGCCATGCCCAACAAATGAACCAATAGGTGAAAAGTACCGTAATTCTCCGGAGGGTCAAGGCGGAACTGCAACCTGCTCAAATTTGAACCTGCGAGGCAGACGGTTGCCTTGCCGAGAGGCGGAATCGGCGCGTGCGCTTCCCGGGATCGCGTGTGCCGACCGTGGTGTCCCGCGATAGGGCTTTGAAAGGCCGATGCGAATCAGGCTATGCCTGCGCCGGCAAAGGCCGGCCGCGGGGCCTGGCGGAGGCGGTACCGGCGCCGTCCGGCTGTGTGCTCCCGCCCGTCGGCCTGGTGCCGGTTGCATCCGGCCTTTCCCGGATGGACAAGGGGCGCATCGCCCCGGTCTCATGGCATTGCCGGTCCTGTCGTGACCGCCGCCCCGTGCGCCCTGCCTCCCGTTGCCGGCGCGATGCAGTCATACCAGCCGCACGAAGTGCTGACCGCACCGTGCGCCTGAAGAACAGCGGATTTCTCATATGCCCAAAGGACATGAGAAATCCGCATCGGAATACCAGAGGATCCTTTTCAAGGACCTTTGGTATCAGATCATCCGGCCCCGACGCGAGCCGACCAGAGGTAGTTTTGCCATGCCCCCGAGGTCAGCACCGGGCCGCGCCCGTCCGCTTCCGTCCATCCCGACTTTCCGCAAGGAGGACTGGCCGTTCCACTGGGTGACGCGGACGAGCGGGCGCTACTATCAGGTGATCGAACGGGTGCTGAAGCCGCTGGGTCTCGACGTGCCGGAATGGCGGGCGCTCAACTGTCTCGACGAGGAAATCGGCGTTTCCGTCAGCGAGATCGCCGATGCCTGCATCATCAAGCTCAACACCACGACGAAGATCATCCAGCGCATGCAGGCCGAGGAGCTCGTCGCCTGCGCGCCGCGGGCGACCGATGCGCGGGTGACCGAGGTGCGGCTGACGGAAAAGGGCCGGGCGCTGGCCACTGCCGCCCGGGCGCGCACCGATGCCCTGTTCACCTTCGCCTTCGAGGGCATCGACCGTGGCGAGGTCGCCATCATGAACCGGGTGCTGGAGCGCCTGTTCGAGCGTCTCGACAGCTATTGAAGCTGAAGGAAGCGGAAAGAAACCTCTGATAGAGTCAGGCTGACAACACGCCGTCCTTCCTCTGTCTGTCGTCGAGGGGGCGGCAGGCAGTTTCCCGGCATGAAGCCGGGGACAGAGGAGCAGGAGTCTGACGATCCACATGGGAACGATCAATCTGGGCGGATCCGGGCACGGGTTCGATATGGATCTCGACGCGGCCGAGCTCGACGCCCTGCTTCCGGATGGTGGCACCTCCGCCGGCGAGACCCGGGTCAGCTGGTGGGAGAGTGCCGACACATATGCCGTCTTTACCGGCCGGAATTTCGCCAACCCTCTGGTCAACGGCTATCTCGATCTGATGACGGCCGGAACGGTGACCGGATTCCGTGTGGTCGAGGATGGCCGGACGATCCTGTCCGTGACGGGGATCAAGGCGTCCGCGCCGGACATCATTCATGCGATCCGTTACGCTCCCGACAGCTTCTGGCCCTCCTCACCGCCGGCAACGACACGATCACCGGGACCCGGTATGCCGATGTGCTGGAGGGCGGCGCCGGGCGGGATCTGCTGAAGGGGGGCGCCGGCAACGACGTGCTGCGCGGGGGATCCGGGCGGGACAGCCTGCAGGGCGGATCCGGCCGGGACTGGCTCCAGGGCGGCGCGGGGGCCGACACCTTCGTCTACCGTTCCGTGAGCGAGTCGACGGCGCGGACCCGGGACACGATTTCCGATTTTTCGGGCGCTGCCGGGGATCGCATCCATCTGGCGTCAATCGACGCGAACGAGACCCGTGGCGGCAATCAGGCCTTCACCTTCATCGGGGGCCGGGACTTCAGCGGCACCGCCGGCGAGCTGCATGCCATCCGGCGCGCCTCTGTGACGACGATCGAGGCCGATACCGATGGCGATGCCCGCGCCGACCTCGTCATCCGGCTTGCCGGCTCGCGTGTCCTTGACGACGACAGCCTCGTGCTCTGACCGCGAAACGCCCTGACCGGGCCGCGCGGACGGCGCCACTGGCCGCCTCGTCCGCACGGCCCGTGCCCGGGATCATACCAAAGATCCTCGAAGAGGATGTTTGGTATTCCGATGCGGATTTCTCATGTCCTTGGAGCAGATGAGAAATCCGCTGTTCTTCAGGCGCGTGGGTGCGGTCGGCACTTGCGTGCCCGGGATCAGATATCCAGCACCAGCTTCTTCGACTTGGCGCGCGAGCAGCACAGCGCGATCAGCTCGCCGGATTCCTTCTCGTCATCGGTCAGGAAGGCGTCGCGGTGGTCGGGCTCGCCTTCGAGCACGTCGCAGATGCAGGTGCCGCAGACACCTTCCTCGCAGGAGAGCGCCACCGGAATGCCGGCATCGATGAGCGCCTTGGCGATGGACTCGCCCTCGGGCACCATCACGGTCTTGCCCGAGCGCTTTGCCACCACCTCGAAGGCCGCGCCGGAGACATCGACCTCGGCGCCGAAGGATTCCTTGTGCAGGCTGGCGTCGGTGTAGCCGATGGCCTTCGCGCCCGAGAGCACGGCGTCCATGAAGACATCCGGGCCGCAGACATAGAGATGGGTGCCGGGCGTCGGCTTCGGCAGGTCGCGGGCGGCGTCGAACCGGCCGCTGCCGGGCACGCGGCTGTAGTGGAACACCACCCGGTCGGCGAAGGGCGCCGCGGCGATTTCGGCGGCAAAGGCCGTGTCGTCCGGGGTGCGGGTGCAATAATGCAGGGTGAACGCCTTGCCGGCGGCGTGGAGCGCCTGGGCCATGGCCAGCATCGGCGTCACGCCGATGCCGCCGCCGACGAGGATGGTCTCGTCGGCCGACAGGTCGAGCGGGAACAGGTTGCGCGGCAGCGACACCTTGAACGACTTGCCGGCCTTCGCGACCTTGTGCAGTGCCTTCGAGCCGCCGCGGGAGTCCGGATCCTTGAGGATGCCGAGCCGGTAGCGGCCATGATCGGCCGGATCGCCGAAGAGGGAATAGGCGCGCACGAACTCCCGGCCGGTGGACGGCTCGGTGACGTGGATCTCGACATGGGCGCCGGCCTCGAAGGCGGGCAGGGGAGAGCCATCGGCCGCGGCGAGATCCAGCAGCATGATCTGGCCGCGATCATCGACGCGCGCGGCGACCACGAGGTCGAGAAGCGGGGACGGTGTCATGGTCACGGGCGAAATTCCGGTCTTCGGTCAGGAAAGGCGGCCCGGCGCGCGCCTTGCGACCCGCGCCGGAAAGAGGATCACATCAGATAGCTGAGGCTGCCCAGGGCGTCACCGGCGTTGAGCAGGCGGACGACCTTGGAGTCGAGCTTCAGGCCCTCGTCGGTGGCGACGATCCTGTAGGTGACATCGGCAGCATAGAGCCGGTGGGTCTCGAACTTGTACTCCACCAGATGCTGGGCGGCCCGCACGGTGATGGCGCCCGGCGCCGTCTCCTCGGCGCGGAAGCGGCCAAGCACGCGCACGGTCTTGGCGGCAGGGGCCGACGAGATGGCATGGCCGCCGACGAAGCGGTCGATGCGCATCTGGCGCATGTGGGCGTCGTCATAGGCGTAGTTCAGCACGGCGGCGAAGTCTTCGGCGTCGTTGTCCACCGGCATCACATAGAGGCCGGTCTCGGTCCACAGGTCGAGCCAGGCGGCATAGTCGCGACGGTCGAGCAGATCGGATTCGAAGTTGATGAACTCGATGGCGTCAGCAAGCGAAAGGGTCATGTCGGTCACGGGCGTGAGCATTCCGGATACCTGAAAGGGTTCGGGGGAGAGGCGGCCGCGGAGCGCGTGGCGTCGGTTGAGGGACGGCGGTCCGCGGCGGCTTCAGGATGGCGGGCTCAGCCCTCCATCATCTCCTTCCACTTGCCATAGGCGGCGCGCATGCCGGTCTCGGCGGACACTTCGCCCACCGGCAGGCCGTTCTTGCTCTCGGTCTCGATGCCATAGCCGCGATTGACCATGATGGAGACGTCCTGGGCGCCCTGCACGCCACGCTGCACCCGGGTCCACGCTTCCGCGTCATCGGGGCTGCCGAAGCCCATCGGGCCCTGGAAGTGCTCGTGCAGGCGGATGCGGGCGCGGTTGGCCGCCTCCGGGCCGCCGTCCATGCCGATGCAGATGTGGCGGATTTCCGTCTCCTGCACCGCAACCGGACGCAGGATGCGGAAGAAGGCCATGGAGCAGGCCGCATTCGGGAACAGGTTGACGTTGAACCCGGTGCCGCCAACCGCGCGCACCAGACGGCGGACGTCCTGCACCGTGTGGGTCTTGGCCAGCTCGCGGGCCAGCGGCTCGAACCGGTCCGGGATCGGCGCGTCGAGATTGGCGTCGAGGTCGATCAGGTCCGGGATCATGACCATGACCGAGTGGCCATTGCCGAGATTTTCGACGAAGCCCTGGCCGCCGAGGAAGCTGAACTGCTCTTCGGCCTGATCGTCCAGCGAGTCGATGAAGGAGCGGTGCACGATCGGGAAGTGATAGGCGTCGGTCGTGTTCTCCAGCTGGATCTTCCAGTTGCCGGGGAAGCGGAAGCGGTGCTCGCCCATGGTCTTGATCGGATAGCCGCCGCCCTGCTTCATGAACAGGTCGATCCACGGCTTGGCACCGGCGAGGAAGTCGTAAAGCGGTTCGACCTCTTCATTGAACGAAGCGAAGATCAGGCCATGATATTCTT
>JBBSSF010000033.1:0-14467 GCA_038242345.1 Hyphomicrobiales bacterium | reverse complement strand
GGGAGCGCCCGCCCCTCCCCCGCAATGGGGAAAGGCGTGGCGGCGCGCCCGACTTCTGGTCTCTCCGGCGGCGCGTGTCAACGACTGCCGGGCCCGGCCGGATCAGGACTGCGGCGCCGGCGCCGCGCCCGATGGCAGGCCGGAGATCAGTCTGGCCCCGCCGAAGCGCCGCGCCCGATCCCGGCGGCGGTGATAGCTGCCGCCGATCTTGTAGAGGAGATAGGGCACGAGATGCGCGAGGTCGACGGAATGACGCTCGCGGCCGGCGCTGCTCTCGATGGTGCTGTGCAGGGCCTCGTCCGTCAGCCAGACGAGCCAGGGCGAGCTTTCATAGATGTCGCAGCCGGTGGTCCAGCTGTTGCGCCAGAAGATGTCATAGGGCGCGCGCACCGGCAGGATGGTGTTGACGAGCTTCTGCGCGCCGGCGCGGGAGACGACATAGCCATGGGTGTGCTCGCCGAGCGCCAGCACCCGCAGCACCGTCACCCCGTCGACCACGCCATGCACCGTGCCGCGGCCGATATGGGCGCTGCCAACACCGCACAGGCGCAGCAGATCCATGGACGGCAGGGTGTCGAGGATGGCGCCGATCTGGTGCAGCGCCTCCGGCGTCACCGTCGCGTCGTCCTCCAGGATCAGGGCATTCCGGGCATCGGTCTGCAGAAAGGCCTTGAGCGCCTTCAGGTGGCTGACCGAACAGGCGACCTCGGCCGGCTGGAGAAGACGCCCCTGGGCCACGCAATAGGGATCGGGGCAGTAGCGGCGGACCTCTTCCGGGCTCCACGCCCGGCCATTCTCGGCCACGATCCAGCGGGCCTGAATGCGCCCTTCCAGACAGCCGAAAATATGCTCCCGGCGCACATCCGCCGCCGGAAGCGAGATCACGAAGGCCTGCACGCGGGCTGGATCAAGCATCGGGAACTCCCCTTCGGGACCGTCCGCAAACCGGCGGGCCGGCGGACGGACGCCCGGGCGAGGTGATGCCAAATGTGGGCGCGCGAGACAAGGCGGCGCAGGAGGAAACTCAGCTCGCCTCGGCCATGTAGCGGTCGTCGAAGGCATAGCCGGCACCGCGCACGGTGCGGATCGGGTCCTTGTCGCGGCCGCGGTTCAGCGCCTTGCGCAGGCGCCCGACATGGACGTCGACGGTGCGCTCGTCCACATAGACATCATGGCCCCAGACGCCGTTCAGAAGCTGCTCGCGGGAGAACACCCGGCCCGGCGTCTGCATCAGATATTCCAGCAGGCGGAATTCCGTCGGCCCCAGATGCACTTCGCGGATGCCCCGGCGCACCCGGCGGGTCTCGCGGTCGAGTTCCAGATCGCCGCCCTTCAGGAGGGTGGAGACGACCTCGGGCTTGGCCCGGCGCAGCAGCGCCCGCACCCGTGCCGTCAGCTCCGGCAGCGAGAAGGGCTTCACCACATAATCATCGGCGCCGGTGGCGAGGCCGCGGATGCGCTCCTGCTCCTCGCCCCGGGCGGTCAGCATCAGGATCGGCATCCGCTCGGTTTCGGCCCGGTTGCGCAGCCGCCGGCAGATCTCGATGCCCGAAAGGCCGGGCAGCATCCAGTCCAGAAGAAGAAGGTCGGGCTGATCCTCCGAGATCATCATCTCGGCCTCATCACCCCGCGCACATACGCCGACCCGGTAGCCTTCGGCTTCGAGATTATAACGAAGAAGAAGGCTGATGGCCTCCTCGTCTTCAACGATCAGGACATAGGGCATGGCGAGACGTCCAGAGAACGTTCCGGAGGAAAAATGACATGGCGCGGGCATCGCCGGCAACGCCTCCCCGGCGTGACCAGCCCTCCCGCACCAGAACCGCACCGGCGGCCACCGGTTTCCCGGCGGTTTCCGGATCAGTCACGCCCCGGACAGTCGCGGCCCGGGGCGCCCTCGGTCACTTTGTCGGCGGCGTGAAGTCGATCGGCGTCAGGCTGGTGTCATCCTGCTTCGGCCGGTCGTCAGTGATCTGGATACCGGTGACGAGATAATGGATCGTCTCGGCAATGTTGGTGGCATGGTCGCCGATGCGCTCGATGTTCTTGGCGCAGAACAGAAGATGCGTGCAGAAGGTGATGTTGCGCGGATCTTCCATCATGTAGGTGAGGAGTTCGCGGAACAGCGAAGTGTAGATGGCATCCACCTCGTCATCGCGATTGCGCACGTCCTCGGCCGCCTGCAGATCCTTCTGCGTGTAGGCGTCGATGACCTGCTTCATCTGCTCCAGCGCCAGCGTCGACAGGTGCTCCACGCCGAAGGCGAGCCGCTTCGGGTGATAATGCCCCTCGATAGCGATGACGCGCTTGGCGATGTTCTTGGCGAGATCGCCGACGCGCTCCAGATCGTTGGAAACGCGGATCGCCCCCACCACCTCGCGCAGGTCGCGCGCCATCGGCTGGCGGCGGGCAATGATGGAGATGGCGCGTTCCTCGATGGCGCGCTGGAGGGCGTCCATGCGCTGGTCTTCGAGGATGACGCGCTGGGCCAGACCGGTATCGACCCGGGTCAGCGCCGACACGGCCTGCTCGACCAGACGCTCGGCCAGCCCGCCCATCTCGGCGATGCGGCCGGCGAGATCGCGCAGCTCGTCATCATAGGCAACGACAATATGTTCCGGCATCGAAGAGCTCCTTGAGTTCTGCGGCAGCGCCCTGCCGGACGCTGCCCGCCCGCTGCCGTGGATCAGCCGAACCGGCCGGTGATGTAGTCCTGCGTGCGGGTTTCCTTCGGGTTGGTGAAGATCATGTCCGTCGGACCTTCCTCGACCAGATTCCCGAGATGGAAGAACGCGGTCTTCTGGGACACGCGCGCCGCCTGCTGCATGGAATGAGTGACAATGACGATGGTGAAATTGTGCCGGAGCTCGTCGATCAGCTCCTCGATCTTGGCGGTGGCGATCGGATCGAGGGCCGAGCAGGGCTCGTCCATGAGGATCACTTCCGGCGAGACGGCGATGGCGCGGGCGATGCACAGCCGCTGCTGCTGGCCGCCGGACAGCCCGGTGCCGGGATCGCCCAGCCGGTCCTTCACCTCGTTGTAGAGGCCGGCCTTCTGCAGGCTGGTGACCACGATCTCGTCCAGCTCGGCCTTGGAGCGGGCGATGCCGTGAATGCGCGGCCCGTAGGCGACATTCTCGTAGATCGACTTCGGGAACGGGTTCGGCTTCTGGAACACCATGCCGACCCGGGCGCGCAGCTGCACCACGTCGAGGCTCGGATCATAGATGTCGAGACCGTCGATCTGCATCAGCCCGACGACCCGGGCGATCGGGATGGTGTCGTTCATCCGGTTGAGGCAGCGCAGGAAGGTGGACTTGCCGCAGCCCGACGGGCCAATGAAGGCGGTGACCGACTTCTCCGGGATGTCGATGCCGACATCCTTCAGGGCGTGCTTGGGGCCATAATAGACATTGACGTCGCGGGCGACGATCTTCGGCGCGTGGAAGCCACCCGGCGGCAGGGTGCGGACGGTGGGGCCAGCGAGCGGCGGAAGCGGGGCGTTCATGGCGAAACCCTTGAAATCGGGGCATCCCCGGGACCGGCAACGGCCCGGCGGAGGACGCAACGGATCTGGAGGCCGGAGCAGCCACCCTTGGCGGCCGCCGCTCCGGACGGGATCGGGACCGGCACCCGGCATCCGGATGCCCGGGACGTGTTATACCAGCCGCACGAAGTGCTGACCGCACCCCGGCGCCTGAAGGGCAGCAGATTTCTCATATGCCCCAAGGACATGAGAAATCTGCATCGGAATACCAAAGAGTCCTCTTCGAGGATCTTTGGTATTACCAGCGCCGCTCGAAGCGCTTGCGCAGCAGGATGGCCAGGCCGTTCATGACGAACAGGAACATCAGCAGCACGATGATCGCCGCCGAGGTCTTCGCCTGGAACCCGATCTCGGGCAGATCGGACCAGAGATAGATCTGCACCGGCAGCACGGTCGCCGCCTGGGTGACGCCCCCCGGAATGTCGACGATGAAGGCGATCATGCCGATGAGGAGCAGCGGCGCGGTCTCGCCGAGGGCGTGGGCCATGCCGATGATGGTGCCGGTCATGATGCCGGGCATCGCCAGCGGCAGCACATGATGGAACACCGCCTGCTGGTGGGACGCCCCCACCCCGAGGGCCGCTTCCCGGATCGACGGCGGAACCGCCTTCAGGGCCGCCCGCGAGGCGATGATGATCGTCGGCAGCACCAGCAGCGCCAGCACCAGGCCGCCCACCAGCGGCGAGGAGCGCGGCAGCCCGAAGAAGTTCAGGAACACCGCCAGACCCAGCAGACCGAAGACGATGGAGGGCACGGCCGCGAGGTTGTTGATGTTCACCTCGATCAGCTCGGTGAGCCGGTTCTTCGGGGCGAACTCCTCCAGATAGATGGCGGCGAGCACGCCGATCGGCAGGCAGAGGGCCAGCGTCACCAGCATGGTGTAGGCCGAGCCGACCAGGGCACCGGCGACACCGGCCAGTTCCGCCTCGCGCGAGTCGCCCATGGTGAAGAAGTGCCAGTTGAAGCCGGAGACGACCCGGCCCTTGGTCTCCATCACCTGAAGCCAGGCGATTTCCTGATCGCTGACCTTGCGGCTGCCTTCCGGCACCGTCAGCAGCTCGATGGACCAGGCGCCCGGCGCCGCCGGCGTGTCGGCGGCAAGCGGGATCAGCGCGGTGCCGGTCACATGATCGGGGCCAAGCTCGGTCACCCGCACGACGCCGCCATTCACCTGCACGAACAGGCTCGGGGTGGTGCCGTCCAGCTCCTCGGCGCCGGTGGTGGCATCGAAGCGCTTCTCCAGGGCGGTGGCCTGGGCGGAGAGGGTCTCCACCTGACCGGAAAGGCTGTCGCGGTCGGAGGTCAGCTTGGCGACCTGACCGGTCAGTGTCGGCACCGTATCGGCGTTGGCGGCGGTCGCCGTCTTCAGCAGCGACTCGGTGTCGGCGAGGTTGGCGCTGGTCTCGACGAGGGCGGACTTGTAGATCGCCACCCGGTTGCGCAGCCGGCGGGCCTCGTCGGCCATGGCCTGCTTCACCCGGGCGAGATCATCGGCGAAATCCGCGGTGGAGGAGGTGAGCGTGACGGTGTCGCCGTCGATCACCGGAGTGAGCGTGCCGCGGCCGGCATCCCGGCTGAAGCGGGTGACGACGCCCTTCAGCGCCAGATCCGCGTCATCGGACAGCAGCACCGGCATCTCGACCGGCTTGCCGATGAGACCCGGCTCGGCCACGATCCGGGCGCGCAGCTGGTCCGAGGCCCCGGTGGAAACGAGGCCATAGAGCTTCAGCCGCAGCGCGCGCTTGCCGGCCACATCGGGGAAGTCTTCCAGCAGGGCCCGGCGGATCGGCGCGGTGAAGTCGCCGGTGGCGATCACCTCGGGATCCTTGGTGCCGTTGGGATCGACGTCCTCGGCGGTGACCGTCACGGTGTAGACGGCTTCATGGATGGTGAAGGCGGGCCACGCCTTCACCACGATGTCGGCGACCAGCACCACGAGGGCGATGGCGGCAAAGGCAATGGCCGCGATGCCATAGGCCTTGAAGCGGGTCTCGGCCCGGTAGCGCGCGCGGATACGGGCCTTCTGGGCCTCGGCGCGGGCGTCGGCTGCGGCGCGCGGCTGGGAAACGGTCATCTCAGTCATACTGTTCCCGATATTTCTGGACGACGCGCAGCGCCACGACATTGAGCGAGAGCGTGAAGAAGAACAGGACGAAGCCGAGAGCGAAGGCGGACAGCGTCTTGGCGCTGTCGAATTCCTGGTCGCCGACCAGCAGGGTCTTGATCTGCACGGTCACGGTGGTGACCGCTTCCAGCGGGTTGAAGGTGAGGTTGGCGGTGAGACCGGCCGCCATCACCACGATCATGGTTTCGCCCACCGCGCGGCTGACCGCCAGCATCAGCGCCGAAACGATGCCCGGCAGGGCTGCCGGCAGCACCACCTTGCGGATGGTCTCCGACCGGGTGGCGCCCATGGCATAGCTGCCGTCGCGCAGGGACTGGGGCACGGCGTTGATGACGTCATCCGACAGCGACGACACGAACGGGATAATCATCACGCCCATGACACCGCCCGCCGCCAGCGCGCTTTCCGAGGCGGTGTCGAGGCCGAGCGACAGGCCGAGCTCGCGGATGAAGGGGGCGACCGTCAGGGCGGCGAAGAAGCCGAACACCACCGTGGGCACGCCGGCGAGCACTTCCAGGACCGGCTTGGCGAAGGCGCGCACCTTCGGGCTCGCATATTCCGCCATGTAGATCGCCGAGAACAGGCCGACGGGGGCGGCCACCGCCATGGCGATCACCATGATGAGGGCCGTGCCGACAAACAGCGGCACCGCACCGAAGGCACCCGACTGGCCGACCTGATCCTCGCGGATGGCCGTCTGCGGGCTCCACTGCAGGCCGAACAGGAAGTCGGTCCAGGGATATTTGCCGAAGAAGCGGATGGTCTCGAACAGCACCGAGAACACGATGCCGATGGTGGTGAGGATGGCGACGCCGGAGCAGGCGATCAGCACCCACTTGACGATGCCCTCGAACCGGTTGCGGGCACGGAAGGCCGGGCCCAGGCGGCCGAAGGCCCACAGCGCCCCGCCGAGGCCGGCGCCGAGACCCAGCACCATCAGCGCCCATTCGGAGATCATGCGGTCGCGGGCGAACACCTGGCCCGCCGCGATGACCCCGTCCGGCAGGCCGCCATCCGGGGCCTGACCGTTGGCAACCAGCAGGATCTCGCGCAGCCGCGCCGCCCGGGACAGCCCGTCGGTGGGCGTCAGGTCGGCAGGAAGCGCTGCAATCGCCTGCATTTCCACGAAACGCGGCGCCACGAGCCCCCACAGGACCGCCACCACCAGCATCGGCACCAGCGCCGCCGCGGCAGAAAACAGGCCGTGATAGGCCGGCAGGGAATGGAGCCGGACCTCTCCCGTCGCGAAGCTCACGCCCCGTCCGCGGCCAGCCACATAGGCCGCCACCGCGAGAAGCGCGACCGAAAGAAAATAGATCGACGTCATGCGTGCCTTTCGGACCGTACCGGTCCCTCCAGCCGTTCCGGGATCCGGCCGGATCCCGGTCTATCCGCCCGCCGGGACAACCCCGACAGCCCCCGAGAGCGTCCTTGCAGACACCGGACCGCACCTCTCTGCAGAAAAGACGCGGCCCGACAGTAATTTGATCCGCGACCCCATGCCAGCCGCATCCGTGTTCCCACGCAGCCCCCCTCAAGACGCACCGACGGGCGCCGGAGGAATCCGACGCCCGTCGCCTGCATCACGGGGCTGCCGGCATCAGGACGCCGGAGCGGAGATGACCTTGAGGTCCTTCACGGTCTGCTGCTGGACCTTCAGCTGATCGGCCGGCAGCGGCACCAGACCCTTGGAGGCGAGATAGCCGTCCTCGCCCATCGCCTTCGGCGACACATATTCCACGGCGAACTCCTGGAGGCCCGGGATCACGCCGACATGCTGCTTCTTCAGATAGATGAACAGCGGACGGGCGACCTTGTAGGTGCCGCCGGAGATGGTGTCATAGGTCGGCACCACGCCGTCGATGGCCGCGCCCTTGATCTTCGAGGCATTCTCTTCGAGGAAGGAATAACCGAAGATGCCGACGGCCTGCGGGTTGGCTTCCAGCTTCTGGACGATCAGGTTGTCGTTCTCGCCGGCGTCGATATAGGCGCCGTCCTCACGCAGGGTCTTCCAGAGCACCTCGAAAGCCTTCGCATCGGCCTTCTTCAGATCGGCGACCGCCGGGATCTTCAGCGCGCCGGCTTCCATCACGAGCTCCAGGAAGGAGTCGCGGGTGCCGGAGGTGGGCGGCGGGCCCAGAACCTCGATCTTCTCGTTCGGCAGCGACGGGTCGATGTCCGACCAGGTCTTGTTCGGGTTGGCAATCAGCTTGCCATCCGGACCGGGGACCTGCTTGGCCAGCGCCTGGAACAGCTGGGTCTTCGTCAGCTTCAGGTCCGGGCCCTTCTTGGAGTTGGCGACCGTCAGACCGTCGAAGCCGACCTTGATCTCGACAATGCCGTCAACGCCATTCTTCGCGCAGTCCTCGAACTCGGACTTCTTGATGGCGCGGGACGCATTGGAGGCATCCGGCTTGTCCTCGCCGACGCCGGCGCAGAACAGCTTGAAGCCGCCGCCGGTGCCGGTCGACTCGACCACCGGGGTCTTGAACTTGCCCTGCTTGCCGAACTGCTCGGCAACGGCCGTCGTGAACGGATAGACGGTCGACGACCCGACGATGCGGATCTGGTCGCGCGCCTCGGCGACGCCGGCAAAGGCCACGCCCGACGCCAGAAGCGCAAGCGCGCTCACGATCGTCTTCTTCATCGGAACTCTCCTTCAGGAGCCTTGAAACCGCATGCCCCGCGGTCCGGCCTGCCCTGAGGATGGGAACGGCCGCAAACGGGGCGAAAAATTCGCCTCGCGACCTCCCGGCCGCGCCCCTTTCTTACGGGAACGCAATGATCCTTTTATGACAATGTATACCATTGTTATAAAACGGAATTTTCGCCAGGTGACATCTCCGCGCCGGCCCGGGCCTCCAGGCGCGCGGAAAAAAGCGCGCCCTCCCCCGGGCGACTCTCGATGGCGAGCCGGCCGCGATGGCGGGCGAGGATGTGCTTGACGATGGCCAGCCCGAGCCCGGTGCCCTGCTGGGCCCGGCTGCGGGCCACATCCACGCGGTAGAAGCGCTCGGTCAGCCGCGGCAGATGCTCGGCCGGGATGCCGGGGCCGAAATCGCGCACCGACAGCACCGCCCCCCGCCCCTCGGCGCGGCAGACGCGCACCAGCACGCGCTTGCCCGAGGCACCATATTTCAGCGCGTTCTCGATCAGGTTCTGGGCCACCTGGGTGAGTTCGTCCCGGTCTCCGGCGACGATGACCGGCTCGGGATCGGCCTCCACCGTGAGGGTCACGTCGAGATCGCGGGCAAGCCCGTCCAGGGTGGCAACTGCCGTCCGGGCGACATCGGCCAGATCGACCGGATCGCGCGGCACCAGATGGGCCCGCATCTCGATGCGCGACAGGGACAGCAGGTCGTCGATCAGGCGCTTCATGCGCCGGGCCTGCTCCTGCATGATGCCGAGGAAGCGGGCGCGGGCCACCGCATCCTCCTTCGCCGGCCCCTGAAGGGTCTCGATGAAGCCGGTGAGGGCGGCCAGCGGCGTGCGCAGTTCATGGGAGGCGTTGGCGACGAAATCGGCGCGCATGGTGTCGAGCCGGCGCTGCTCGGTCAGATCGCGCACCAGCACCAGCAGGAAATCCGGCCCGCGCTCGGCACCCGCCGGCCGGCCCGAGGCCGCGGGCGTCAGCAGCGGCAGCACATGGGCCTCCAGCCAGCGCTCGGTCGGCACCCGCTCCGACCAGCCGATGCGCTCCGGCAGGCCGGTGGAAATCACCCGGTCGAGGGCTTCGAGAAAAGCCGGCGCGCGCAGGCGGAAGGACAGCGGATCCCCGGGCCGGACATTGCCGAGCCGGTCCACCGCCACCCGGTTCATGTAGCGCACCCGGCCGCGCGGATCGGCGATCACGCACGGATCCGGCAGGGCATCGGCCATCACCTTCATGCCGGTATCCGGCCATCCGGTGCGCGGACCCCGGGGCCGGCCCACCGGCATCGCCCGGTTGCTGCGCGGCAGCCGCGCCAGGGAGGCCGCCAGAAGGGCCACCACGCCGGCCACCGTCACCAGCGGCGGGACACGCCAGAAATGGCCGACGAGCACCAGCACCACGGCCCCGACCAGCGCCGGCAGCCAGGGCGCCAGAAAGCCGGCCCGCGCCTCGGGCCCGCCCTCCGGCGCGTCACTCGTTCCGGTCTCGTCCGCCATGGCCTGCTCGTCCTTCCCGGCCGCCCCCGTCCGGACAGGGACGGCAACAGCCCGCCACTGTCGCCAGACAACATGACGGGCTCAAGACGAACGGCCGGAAGAGATCATTAGCCGGCTCATGTCCCCGGGGCCAGCCCCTTTTCGCATTTGCGAAGTGCGCCTTCGAGCCGCGCCCGGAATCGGACGGACATGACCGGCTCAGCCACCGGTGGCCTTTCAGGATGACCGGCTCAGCCGCCGGTCATGGGCGGAAAGAACGCCACCTCCCGCACCCCGGCAATCGGCTGGTCGGCCTCGGCATGGGCCCGGTCCAGGGCGATGCGGATGAGATCGGCTTCCGCAAAGGCCGCCGCATAGCCCTCGTCCCGGCCGGCAAGCCAGCCCATGAGATCGCCCGCCGTCACGATGCCCTCGGGCGGCGTGACATCCTCCTCGGCGACCCCGACCATCTCCCGCACCCAGGCGAAATAGAGCAGCTTCATGGGGGCTCTCCGGGGGTCAGGAGGATCCGTCGCTGTCGATCAGCGGACCGAGGCCGGCGCGGAAATAGTCATACCCGGTGTAGAGGGTCAGCACCGCCGACAGCCACAGGAGCGCCAGCCCGAACAGCGACAGGTGCGGCACCAGCGCCTCGCCGGCCGGGCCGACGATCAGCACGCCGACGGCGACGAGCTGGGCCGTGGTCTTCCACTTGGCCAGCCGGGTGACGGGCACGGACACCCGGAGCTCGGCCAGGAATTCGCGCAGCCCCGAGACCAGGATTTCCCGGCACAGGATGATGATCGCCGCGATCTGGCTCCACAGGCCGATGGTGCCATCGGCCACCAGAAGCAGCAGGCAGGTGGAGACCAGCAGCTTGTCGGCGATCGGGTCGAGCATGCGCCCCAGCGCCGACTGCTGCTTCCAGGCCCGGGCGAAATAGCCATCGAAGAAATCGGTGATCGCCGCCGCGACATAGATCGCGAGCGCGATCCAGCGCGAATCATCGCCCGGAAAAAAGAAGCACGCGACCACCGCGGGAACGGCCAGAATCCGCCCGAACGTCAGATAGTTGGGGAGATTCAGGACGGACGTCTTCGCCATGCCTTGCTCCGTCAGCCAGGGTGCCGCGCCCGGGAAGATGGGACGCCGACCCCCGGGGTTTCAAGCCCGACATGAGGCCGGCATGCCGCCGCCCCCACCGCACGGGCCGTCAGGACTTCTTCGCCGCCTTGCGCAGGCCCGAGATGGTGGCCGTCGGCGAGATCGCTTCCGGGTCGATCTTCACGTGAAGGATCGCCGGCCGGCCGCTCTCGATGGCCGCCTCGAAGGCGGGGGCGAATTCCTCGGTGGTCGCCACCCGCACCCCGAAGCCGCCATAGGCCTCGGCAAGCGCGGCAAAGTCCGGGTTCACCAGATCCGTGCCCACCACCCGGCCGGGATAGGTCCGCTCCTGGTGCATGCGGATGGTGCCATAGATGCCATTATCGACGATGACAACCACCACCGCGGCCCCGGCCTGAACCGCGGTGCCGAATTCCTGCATGGTCATCTGGAAGCAGCCGTCGCCGGCGAACGCCACCACCAGCCGCTCCGGATGACAGAGCTTGGCGGCCACCGCCGCCGGCAGGCCATAGCCCATGGAGCCCGAGGTCGGGGCGAGCTGGCCGTCGAAGCAGCGGAATTTCAGGAAGCGGTGCACCCAGATGGCATAGTTGCCGGCGCCGTTGGAAATGATCGCGTCGGCCGGCAGCCGGGTGTTCAGATAGTCCATGATCGGGCCGAGATGGACCGGCCCCGGATTGGTGGCCGGCGGCTTCGACCAGGCGACATAATCGGCATGGGCCGCCCAGGTCGCCTCGCTCCACGAAATGTGGTTCGGCGGCTGGAGCCCTTCCAGCGCCGCGGCAAAGCCCGACGGGCTCGCCTGGATGGCAAGCGTCGGCCGGTAGACCCGGCCGAGCTCCTCGGCGCTCGGATGGACATGGACGAGGGTGCGGCCGGTATCGGGCACCGGGAACAGCTCATAGGACTGGCTGGGCACTTCCGACAGCCGCGTGCCCACCGCCAGCACGAAATCGGCCGCGCGGATGCGGGCAAGCAGCATCGGGTTCGGCCCGAAGCCCAGATCGCCGGCATAATTGCGGTGGGTATGGTCGAAGGTGCCCTGACGGCGGAAGGAGCACACCACCGGCAGGTCGAAGCGCTCGGCAAAGCGGCGCACCGCGGCAACCGCCGCCTTCGTCCAGCACGACCCGCCGAGGATCATGACCGGGGCGCGCGCCGCCCACAGCTTCTTCTGGAGCTCGGCCATCAGGGTGAGGCCCGGCAGGGTCTCCACCCGCACCGGTGCCGGCACCGCGCCGGTTTCCGTCGTGCCCAGAAGCGTATCCTCCGGCAGGGCCACCACCACCGGCCCCGGCCGGCCGGACTTCGCCACCGTGAAGGCCCGGGTCAGAAGCTCGGGAATGCGGGCCGTGCTCTCGATCTCGGTCGCCCATTTGGCGAGCCCACCGAACACCTGCCGGTAGTCGATTTCCTGGAACGCGCCGCGCTCGCGGAAACCCGTCTCGATCTGGCCGACGAGCACCACGAGCGGCGTGGAATCATGGGCGGCGACATGGATGCCCGACGCCGCGTTGGTCGCCCCCGGCGCACGGGTGACGAGGCAGACGCCGGGCTCGCCGGTGAGCTTGCCCCAGGCTTCCGCCATCATCGCCGCGCCGCCTTCCTGACGGCAGATGGTGACGGCGATGCCGGAGGCATAGAGCGCGTCGAGCACGGCCAGATAGCTTTCGCCCGGCACACAGAAGACCCGGCTGACGCCCGCCGCCTTCAGTACCTCGACCACCAGCGCGCCGCCGGTCCGGACCCGCTTTTCCATCGCCATCGACTCCCGCCCTCGCCCACGCGCCCGTTGACGCCGGGACCGGTCGGAGACCGGCCCCGGGCGGGCACCCGGGGCGAACGCCATTCGCTATCCAGATTGTGATCGCCTGCCGGACCGGACGGTCCGGATCCTGATGAGGGACATCGGCCGGGGGGACCGATTCGTCCGTTCCCGGCACTAGGGAGCACGCAGCCGCAGCGGCCACAAGAGCCAGACGGCCTTTCCCGGCCGGGCCACGCCCCTGCCCGCATCGGGCGCCGGGCGCCGTGAGACCGGAGGTCCTTGACAAGGATCCTCCGGCATTCCGCTGCGGATTTCTCATGCCACTGGAGCAGATGAGAAATCTGCATCGGAATACCAAAGAGTCCTCTGCGAGGATCTTTGGTATCAGTCGTCGCCGCCGTCCTCGCCATCGGGCTCGCCGAAGGCGGTCAGACGGCCAAGGAGGTCCAGCAGCACCGCCCGCCCGCCGGGCCCCAGCGCCTCGGCCAGCCGCTCCTCGTGGGCGGCGATCACCGGGTTGAGCCGGGCAAGCAGGTCCTCGCCATCGCGGGTCAGATAGAGGGCATAGGAGCGCCGGTCGGTGGCCGGCTGCTCGCGCCGCACCAGCCCGCGCCGCTCCAGCCCGTCGAGCAGGGAGACGAAATTCGCCCGCTTGACCCCGAGCGCATCGCCCACCTGGCTCTGCTTCAGGCCGGGATTGCGCTCGACGATGGTGAGCACGGAAAACTGCGTCGGCCGGATATCGAGAAGCGCGCAGGATTTCAGGAAGTCCTGGAACACGGCGAGCTGGGCCCGGCGCAGCACATAGCCGAGCAGCGTCGGCAGCGGCCCCATGTCGATCGCCCCGGCCTCCGCCGGGCCGCGCACCTCCGGGGCCGCCCGGGCCTTCACCGGTCCGCCGCCGAGCCGTGCCGAAATCGACCGTCGCGCCATCGAAGGGCCTCTCCCTCTCCGCCCCGCGGGCGGTGTTCCAGAATCGGGCTGTCCCTCTCGATACGCCATCGTCCGCACGGAATCACCCTCCGCGGGCGTCGCAGCACCCGCGGACGGGATCCCGGTGGCCCGGGGAAGGCAGACAGAGTGTCGGTGCGCTGGCCCGGATCAGGCGGCAAAGGCCCGGGCGGCGGCGGCAATGGTCTCCGCCCCGCCGGTCACCCGGTCGAGGAGACCCGGCGCCTCGGGCAAAAGCTGCTCGGCGAAGAAGCGGGCATTGACCACGGCCTCCGCCAGCACCGGCCGGGTGTCGCCACCGGCCATCAGCACCCGCGCTTCCAGCGCCCCCTTGGCGAGCAGCGAGCCGCCGAGCACCAGACCGAACAGCCGCAGGAAGGCCGTCGCCCCGGCCAGAAGCTCCACGGGCGTGCGGGCGGGATCGGAAAGCCAGTCGATCGCCTCGACGAGCGCCGCGGCCCCCGTCGCCAGCCGCACCCCCGCCCGGCCATAGACCGCCGGCTCGGAAGAGAGCGCCTCGGCCCGGGCAAGGGCCTCGCCGATCAGCCGCCGCGCCTCGGGCCCGCCGGCCTTCAGCACCTTGCGGGTGACGAGGTCGATGGCCTGAATGCCGTTCGTGCCCTCATAGATCGGGGTGATGCGCACGTCCCTGAGACGCTGGGCGATGCCGGTCTCCTCGACGAAACCCATGCCGCCATGCACCTGAATGGCCGTGGAGGCGACATCGACGCCGATGTCCGACGAGAACGCCTTGACGATCGGCGTCAGCAGCGCGGCCCGGGCCTCGGCCAGCTCCCGCGTCCCGGCATCCGCCGAACGGTGG
>JBBSSF010000032.1:0-14493 GCA_038242345.1 Hyphomicrobiales bacterium | reverse complement strand
TGCCGCCGCCGATGTCGATGCAGGCGACGCCGAGTTCCGCCTCATCGTCGATGAGGGTGGAGAGGCCGCTCGCATAGGGCGCCGCGATCATCGCCGCGACGTCGAGATGGCAGCGGTTGACCGCCAGCGCCAGGTTGCGCAGCGGCGCCGCGTCGGCGGTCACCACATGCACGTCGACGCCGAGACGCCGGCCGAGCATGCCGCGCGGATCGCGGATGCCCCGGGCGCCGTCCATGGAATAGCCGATCGGCAGGGTGTGCACCGCCGCCCGGCCGGGCTTCAGGGTGTGGGCGCTCGCCGCCCCCAGCACCCGGCGGATGTCATCCTCCGACACCGCCCGGTCCTGCAGCTGCACCTGGGCGGAGAAGGCCTCGCTCTTCAGCCGGCCGGCCGTGAGCGTGACCAGAATGGATTCCACCGTGACCCCGGCCATGCGCTCGGCGGCATCCACCGCCAGACGGATGGCCTTCTCGGCCCGGTCCAGGTCCACCACCACGCCGGACTTCACGCCCGAAGCCTGGGTGTAGCCATAGCCCAGCGTCTCGATGGCATGGGTGCGGCCGGGCAGCACGTCGCCGGCATCGCTCGGCACCAGCCGGGCGATGAGGCAGGCGACCTTCGTCGACCCGACGTCGAGGACAGTGACGACCTGCGGGCGCCGGGGGGAAAGCCCGCGCCGGCGTCCGCCGCCGATCTGGGATGTCGACCCGCGCTCCATCACGTGTTCACCCCCGCCTTCTGGGCCTTGCGCAGTTTCTTGATGGCCTCGTCCCGGTCCTTGGCCGCCTCCGGCGTCATGCGGATGGCCATCCGGTCGGGCAGGCGCATGTCGATGGAGACGACGGCGCGCTCCAGCAGCTGCTGCTCGCGGTCGAGCCGCATCACCTCGGCCAGCGCCACCTCGGGCGCCTCCTCGGGCAGATGGATGACGATGCCGTTGTCCAGCACCACGTCCCAGCGGCGGTCGCCGACGAGCACGGCCGCCCGGATGCGCGGCGCCACCTCCGGCACCATGCCGACGATGGTAACCGCCTCGGTCGCCCGCGCCGGGGCACCCTCGCCGGCCAGCATCAGCAGCGTGCTCGCCGCCGCCGGCATCGGCGCCTCGATCACCGTGCCGGACCGGTCGACCACCGACACGATGCCGTCATGGCTCCAGAGCGCGTAGGGCTCGCGCTCCTTCACGTCGATCTCGACCACGCTCGGGAACAGCCGCCGCACGGTGGCATCCGCCACCCAGGGCAGCGCCTTCAGCCGGTCGCGCGCGCCGGCCGCATCGAAGAAGGGCATGGGCGTGTCGGGCCAGATGGCCGCCGCGTCCAGCACGTCTTCCGTCTCGGTCTCGCGGATGCCGTTGATGCGCACCGACTGAACCGTCAGCCCGGAGGCGCGCACCACATCGCGGTAGAAGATCTCGCCGCGCCCGGAGAGATCGAGGCCATAGCCGATCGACGCGCCCAGAAGGGCGAGCGCGGCGAAGGTTCCCAGAAAGCGCGGAACGGAACGCGGCCCCGGCAGACGCCCGCCGCGCTCGGACCGCAGCGCATCGGCGCGCGACCCCGCCGCCCGCCCCTTCCGGGCAGACCGGCCGGGACGTCCCCCGTTTCCCTGCAAGCGGCCAACCGTCAGCGATTGCAACTCGCGTCCTCCACCATCCAGCTCACGAGCGCCGGAAAATCGATGCCCTGATGGGCTGCGAGTTCCGGCACCAACGAGGTCGCGGTCATGCCGGGCTGGGTGTTGACCTCCAGGATCACCAGTTCGTCCCGCTCCGCGTCGTAGCGGAAGTCCGACCGGGAGACCCCTCGGCAGCCCAGCGCGTGATGCGCCTTCACCGCCAGTGTTCGGACTCTTTGGTAAACATTCGGTTTAAGAACCGCGGGGAGGACGTGACGGGACGCGCCGGGGAGATATTTCGAGTCGTAGTCGTAGAAGGCCTGGCCGACGGGCACGATGTCGATCATGCCGGTGGCCGCGCCGTCGATCACCGCGCAGGTAAGCTCATGACCGGCCACGAACTTCTCGACCATGACGGTGTCGCCATGGCGCCAGTCGGCGGCATAGAGCTCCTGCGGCGGATGGGCCATTCCCTCCCGCACGATGAACACGCCGACCGACGATCCCTCGCTTACGGGCTTGATGACATAGGGCAGCGGCAGCAGATGCTCCTTCGCCGCCTCAAGACGATGAGCCAGCCGGTGTTGCGCCACGGGCACAGCCGCGGCGGCCAGAACGGCCTTCGCCTTGTCCTTGTTCATGGCCAGCGCCGACGCGAGCACGCCGGAATGGGTGTAGGGAATCGCCAGATATTCGAGGATGCCCTGGATGCAGCCATCCTCGCCGAAGGGGCCATGGAGGGCATTGAAGGCCACATCCGGCTTCAGCGCGGCCAGCACGGCCGCGACGTCGCGTCCGACATCGATGCGGGTCACCCGGTAGCCGGCGCGCTCCAGCGCATCGGCACAGCCGGCCCCGGAGCGCAGCGACACTTCCCGCTCGCTCGACCATCCGCCCATCAGGACCGCGACGTGCCTGGCCATCTCAGACCTCCCCCGTGCCCGCCGGCGTGCAGTCGGCAAAGGGCACCACCTCGTCGCCCGGCGCGAACACGCCGAGCCGCTTGATCTCCCACTCCAGCCGCACGCCCGAGGTGGCCAGCACCCGGGCGCGTACCGTCTCGCCCAGACGCTCGACATCGGCCCCGCTGGCGTCGCCGACATTCAGGAGGAAGTTGCAGTGCAGCTCCGACACCTGGGCGCCGCCGATCCGCAGCCCCCGGCAGCCCGCCGCATCCACCAGCTTCCACGCGCTGGTGCCCGGCGGGTTCTTGAAGGTGGAGCCGCCCGTGCGTGCGCGGATCGGCTGGGCGGCCACCCGGTGGGCCTCCACGGCATCCATCTCGGCGCGGATCGCCGCCGGGTCCGCCGGCACGCCCTCGAACACCGCGTCCGTCACGATGAAATCGTCGGGCAGCGCCGAATGGCGGTAGGTGAAGGCAAGGTCGGCCCGGCTCAGCACGTGGCGCCGGCCTGCCCGGTCGAGGGCCTCGGCCTCGACGAGCACCGCCGCCGTCTCGCTGCCATGGGCGCCGGCATTCATGCGCACCGCGCCGCCGATGCCGCCCGGAATGCCGTGATAGAACGCGAAGCCGCCGATGCCGGCCTGAAGCGCCGCCGCCGCCAGACGCTTGTCCGGCACCGCCGCGCCAGCCCGGATCCGGGTGGCGGATTCAACCGATACGTGTCCGAAACCGCGGGCGCCGAGACGCACCACCAGCCCCGGCAGGCCGCCATCGCGCACGATGAGGTTGGAGCCGAGGCCGATCACCGTCACCGGCACGTCGGCCGGCAGCGCAGCCAGCACGAGGGCCAGATCGTCGGCATCGGCCGGCTGGAACAGGAGCTCGGCCGGGCCGCCGACCCGGAACCAGGTGACGGGGCCGAGCGGCTGGTCCGGCTGGAGCGCGCCGCGCACCCGATCGGCGGGCAGCCGCTGGAGAAGGTCGCGACCGCTCATCGGCGCCTCCTGCCCCGCCTGGTGCCGGGGCGCACGATCACCCCCCAAGCCCCTGATTTTGCCCGCACCCTAATCATTGTCCCGACGCTATCCCATAAACGGAATCGATCAGCGCTCCGGGAAATGAGGCCATTCCCGGCAACGCTGCACACACACATGAACTGAAGTTCGCCCGGCCGTCTCGGGGTGAGGAACCGTCGACGGGCCGGCGAGCGAATCATCGGCAGAATGTTCGCAGCCGACTCCCGGCGCAAGAGTCCCCCGGTGGAAATCGACCGGGTGTTGCCGGGATGCCGGGTGGCTGCGCCCCCCTGCCGATGCATGTCACACCCCCTTGTCCCCCCCGAGAGCGGCGAGTTCCTTCGGCAGGGCATAGGCCCACTGGGTGATGGTGCCGGCGCCCAGGCATACAACCAGATCGCCCGGTGCGACGAGACCGCGCACGATGCCGGCCAGATCGGACGGCGCCGGCAGCGCGATCACCTTGCGGTGCCCGCGGGCCGCGAGCCCGGCCACCAGGGCCGCCTTGTCGACGCCCGGGATGGGGGCCTCGCCGGCCGCATAGACGTCGGCGACGATGACCGTGTCGGCATCGTTGAAGCAGGCACAGAACTGGTCGAAGAGGCTCTGCAGGCGCGTGTAGCGATGGGGCTGCACCACGGCGACCACCTTGCCGCGCGCCGCCGCCCGGGCGGCCTTGAGCACGGCCGCGATCTCCACCGGATGGTGGCCGTAGTCGTCGATGACATCGACGCCATTCCACGCGCCCGTATGGGTGAAGCGCCGCTTGACGCCGCGGAAGGCCGCCAGCCCCTTGCGGATGGCCTCGGCGTCGATGCCCAGCCGGTCGGCGACCGCAATCGCCGCCGTGGCGTTGGAGACGTTGTGCAGGCCCGGCATGGGGATCGCCAGCGCCTCGATGCGCTTCTCGCTGCCGGTCTTGCGGTCGTGGAGCACGACGGCGAAGCGCGAGCCGTCCGGCCCCATGGTGACGTCGACGAAGCGGACGTCGGCCTGGGGGTTCTGCCCGTAGGTGATGACGCGCCGGTCCTCGATGCGGCCGACGAGGGCCTGCACTTCGGGATGGTCGAGGCACATCACGGCAAAGCCGTAGAAGGGCACATTCTCGACGAACTGGCGGAAGGCCTCCCGGGCCCTGTCGAAGGTGCCGTAGTGGTCGAGATGCTCGGGGTCGATGTTGGTGACGATGGCCACATCGGCCGGCAGCTTCACGAAGGTGCCGTCGGACTCGTCGGCCTCCACCACCATCCAGTCGCCATCGCCCATGCGGGCGTTGGTGCCATAGGCGTTGACGATGCCGCCATTGATGACCGTCGGATCCAGCCCGCCGGCCTCCAGCAGGGCGGCGACGAGGGAGGTCGTGGTGGTCTTGCCATGGGTGCCGCCGACGGCGACGGCCTGCTTGAAGCGCATCAGCTCGGCCAGCATCTCGGCCCGGCGCACCACCGGCAGCAGCTTCGCCCGCGCCGCCACCAGCTCGGGATTGTCGCGCTTGACCGCGGAGGAGACGACCAGCACCTCGGCCTCGCCCAGATTGGCGGCATCATGGCCGATGGCCACCGGGATGCCCTTGGCGCGCAGCCGCTGGACGTTGGCGCTCTCGGCGAGATCGGAGCCCTGGACCTTGTAGCCCAGAGTGACCAGCACTTCGGCGATGCCGCTCATGCCGATGCCGCCGATGCCGACGAAGTGCACGGGGCCGATGTCACGAGGCATCTTCATGGACAGGAAGACCTTTCATGCCAGGTCCGCCGGATGCTGACGCGCGGCGTTCCTGTAGGACGACGGATTTCCCGTCCGGCCGCACGGGCCCCGGGAAATCGGAACTGGAAGAGCCGGGGCCCCGTCAGGAGCCTCCGGCCTCGGCAAAGCGGCCGGCGGCCACGGCCTCGACGAGATCGGCGAGGCGCTCGGCAGCACCGGCATGAGACAGGGCACGGGCCGCGGCAGCTTCCGCCGCGAGCCGGGAGGGATCGGCCAGCACGGCCGTCAGCCATGCCGCCAGGGCCTCGGGGGTGAACCCGGACTGCGCCATCACCGTGGCGGCCCCGGCCTCGGCCATGACCGCGGCATTCTTGGCCTGGTCCTGATCGCGGGCGATCGGCAGCGGGATCAGCAGCGACGGCCGGCCGATGGGGGCAAGTTCCGCCACCGTGGAGGCGCCGGAGCGGCCGACGACAAGCTGGGCCGCCGCGATGCGGGCCGGCAGGTCGGCGAAGAAGGGCGCCGTCTCGGCGGCGATGCCGGCCCCGGCGAGGGTCTGCCCGACGCGGACGGCATCCTCCTCGCGCACCTGCTGCACGAGGTCGATGCGGGCGCGGTCCTGCGGCGACAGGAGAGCCAGCGCCGCCGGTACCACGTCGGCAAACACCCGCGCGCCCTGGCTGCCGCCGAACACCAGCAGCCGCAGCCGGCCGCCGGGCAGCGGCGCCGCATAGGGCGTCCCGGCCGCCGCGATCACGGCGGGACGGACGGGATTGCCGGTGAGCACGGCGCGGCTTCTGGCCGGCCCGAGCCCTTCCGGATCGGGAACCGAGGTGGCGACGGCGGTCGCGATGCGGGCGAGCATCCGGTTGGCGAGCCCGAGCACGGCGTTGGCGTCGTGCAGGATCACCGGGATGCCGAGCACCCTGGCCGCCACCAGCGGCGGGGCGGTGGGATAGCCGCCGAAGCCGACGGCTGCCACGACGGGCCGGGCGGCACGCAGCAGGGCGAGGGACTGGAAGAAGCCGCGGCCGAGCTGGAGCGCGGCCACGGGAGCGGCCAGCCGCGACTTGCCGGTGATGGTGCCGGCTTCCACCAGATGCACCTTCTCGGCCGGGAATCCGGCGCGGTAGCGCTCCACCCGGCTGTCGGTGGCCAGCTCCACCCGGTAGCCCCGGGCCGTCAGCGCAGAGGCCAGCGCCGAGGCCGGGAACAGGTGGCCGCCGGTGCCGCCGGCGGCAATGAGGACGGTCCTGCGCGTCATGCCGGGCGCCCCGCCATCAGCTCCGCGCGCACCGCGTCGGCGCGCAGCATGGCGTTGAAGCTCTTGGTCGATGGCCGCTTGCGGGCAAGGGCCAGCAGGAAGCCCATCTCGATGCCCATGGCGATGAGGGACGAGCCGCCATAGGAGACGAAGGGCAGCGTCATGCCCTTGGCCGGCATCAGGTGCAGGTTCACCGCCATGTTGATGACGCCCTGGAGGCCGAACAGCACCACGAGGCCGGCGCTGGCGAGGCGGATGAAGGGATCCTCCTCCTTCAGCGCGCGCATCAGCACCCGCAGCACGATGAAGGCGCAGACCACCATCAGCACCATGCAGACGAGCACGCCGAACTCCTCGCCGACGACGGCGAACACGAAGTCGGTGTGGCTGTCCGGCAGCGACCGCTTCACCGTGCCCTCGCCCGGACCGCGGCCGAACCAGCCGCCGCGCACGAAGGATTCCATGGCGGTATCCACCTGGAAGGTGTCGCCGGATTCCGGATCAAGGAAGCGGTTGATGCGGCCGGCCACGTGGGGAAGCATGGTGTAGGCGGCAAACACGCCCGCCACCGCCACGCCGATGAGCCCGACGATCCAGATCCACGGCAGGCCGGCGAGGAAGAACAGCGCGCCCCAGACCATGGAGATCAGCATGGTCTGGCCGAAGTCCGGCTGGGCGATCAGCGGCACCACCGACATGAGCAGCAGCAGGATGGCGAACATCTTGCCCGGCACGTCCGGCCGCTGGCCGCCCTCGGCAAACAGGAAGGCCGTCAGCACCACGAAGGCGGGCTTCAGGAACTCCGACGGCTGGAGACCGAGACCGGCGAAGTTGATCCAGCGCCGGGCGCCCTTGACCTCCTGGCCGATGAACAGCGCAGCCACGCACAGCACCAGCATGACGATATAGAGCGCCAGCGCACTGCGCCGCACCATGCGCGGGCTGAAGAAGGACACCGCGATCATCACGACGAGCGCCGGGCCGGCGAAGACCGCCTGCCGGACGACGAAATGATAGGTGTCATAGCCGAGCCGGGCCGCCACCGGCGGGCTCGCCGCAAAGGACAGCACCACTCCGGAGATGAGCAGGATCAGGATCGCCACCAGCAGCGGCTTGTCGATCGTCCACCACCATTCGGAAAAGACGTTCTTTTCGGCCCGGCTCACCATGGATCAGCCCTCCCCGTCCGTGCCGAGGGCGGCAACCGCCTCCCGGAACGCGGCTCCGCGCACTTCAAAATTCGGGAACTGGTCGTAGGACGCGCAGGCCGGCGACAGGAGCACCACGGGCTCCCCCGCCGGATCTGCCGCCGCGTCGATCGCCGCCTGGCGCACCGCCGTCACGAGATCGCCGGACATCACATGGGGAACGGCGTCCCCGAGGGTGGCCGCGAATTCCTCCGCCGCCACGCCGATCAGATAGGCCTTCGTCACCCGCGGGAAGAGATCCCGCAGCGGCTCGATGCCGCCGGCCTTGGGCTTGCCGCCGGCAATCCAGTAGATCGGCGCAAAGCTCGTCAGCGCCTTCTCGGCCGCATCGGCATTGGTCGCCTTGGAATCGTTGATGAAGAGCACCCGGCCGCGCCGGCCGACCTCCTCCATCCGGTGCGGCAGGCCGGGATAGGTCCGCAGGCCCCGCCCGATGGTCTCCGCGTCGAGCCCCAGCGCCATCATGGCGGCAACGGCGGCCGCCGCGTTCTGGCCGTTGTGCCGGCCGCGCAGGGTCGAGATGCCGTCGAGATCGGCAAACACCGTCGCCTGCCCGCCGGTCGCGAGCATCACCCGGGTGCCGTCCAGCCACAGTCCGTCGGCAAGCGTGCGGGTGTTGGAGATGCGGACCACCCGGGTGCCGGCCGCCGCCACCCGGTCGGCGATCGCCTCCGACAGGGCGTCATCGACGCCGATCACCGCCACCGCCGACTTCGCCACCAGCCGCTCCTTGATGGCGGCATAGTTCGTCATGTCGCCATGACGGTCGAGATGGTCCGGGGTGAGGTTCAGATGGATGCCGACGCTCGGATCGAGGGTCGGCGCCAGATCGATCTGGAAGGACGAGCACTCGACCACGGCATAATGGTCGTCGGCCGGCGGCTCGAAATCCAGCACCGGGCGACCGATATTGCCGCCGACCTCCACCATGCGGCCGGCGACCGCGAGAATGTGGCCGATGAGGGCCGTGGTGGTCGACTTGCCGTTGGTACCGGTGATGGCCACCAGCGGCGCCTTCGGCGCACGCGCCCGGCGCTCGCGCACGAACAGCTCGACATCGCCGATGATCTCGGCGCCGGCGGCCTTGGCCAGGGCGACGCTCCAGTGCGGCACCGGATGGGTGAGCGGCACGCCGGGCGAGAGCACCAGGGCGGCGACGCCGGTCCAGTCGACGACGCGCAGGTCCTCGGTCGGGATGCCCTCGGCGGCAGCCGCCGACACGCGGGCAGCAGAGTCGTCCCAGGCCGTGACATCGGCCCCGCCGGCCACCAGCGCGCGGGCGGTCAGAAGCCCCGAGCCGCCAAGGCCGAAGACGAGGACACGTTTTCCGGAGAAGGTGGAGACCGGGATCATCGTCGCCTCAGCGCAGCTTCAGGGTGGACAGGCCGATGAGGGCGAGGATCACCGCGATGATCCAGAAGCGGATCACCACCTGGGGCTCGGTCCAGCCGAGCTTCTCGAAATGGTGATGGATCGGCGCCATGCGGAAGACGCGCTTGCCGGTGGTCTTGTAGGACACCACCTGGATGATGACCGAGACCGCCTCCAGCACGAACAGGCCGCCGATGATGGCGAGCACCATCTCGTGCTTGATGGCGACGGCGACCGAGCCGAGCAGGCCACCCAGCGCCAGCGAGCCGGTGTCGCCCATGAAGATGGCGGCCGGCGGGGCGTTGAACCAGAGAAAGCCAATGCCCGCCCCGATGAGGGCCGCGCACACCACGGCCAGCTCGCCGGTGCCGGGCACATAATGGATCTGGAGATAGTTGGCGAAGTTCACGTTGCCCGAGAGATAGGCGATCAGGCAGAAGGCGGCGGCCGCGATCATCACCGGCACGATGGCCAGACCATCGAGACCGTCGGTCAGGTTCACCGCGTTGCCGGCGCCGACGATGACGAGGCAGCCGAACGGGATGAAGAACCAGCCGAGATTGAGCAGCACGTCCTTGAAGAACGGGATCGCCAGCGAGGTGGAGAACGGCCGGCCGCTCACCTGGATGACGATCAGCACGCCGACGGCGGCAATGGCGAACTCGATCAGCAGACGCACCTTGCCCGACACGCCGGCATGGCTCTGCTTCGTCACCTTCATGTAGTCGTCATAGAAGCCGACGAGGCCGAAGCCGAGGGTGACGAACAGCACCATCCAGACATAGGGGTTGGACAGGTTCGCCCACAGGAGCGTCGAGATGGTGAGGCCGGACAGGATCATCAGGCCGCCCATGGTGGGCGTGCCGCGCTTGGAAATCAGGTGGCTTTCCGGCCCGTCGGCGCGGATCGGCTGGCCCTTGCCCTGCCGGATCCGCAGCGCCGCAATGATGGGCTTGCCGAACAGGAACACGAACAGCATCGCCGTCAGACAGGCCGCCCCCGTCCGGAAGGTGATGTACCGGAACACGTTCAGGACATCGAGCATGTCCGTCAGTTCGGCGAGATAATAGAGCATCTTGTTGTCCGATGGCGTCCCGGGCGGGTTGCCACACCGCCCGCGTCCGGGACGCGAGATCCGAGGGGGGAATATCCCTGTCGGCGACCGGCCGTCCGGACGCTGTCGGGACGCACAGATTGTACGCGCCGGCTACCCCGTTGAGACGGGAGGTCCCCTCAGGGGCAGCCGGACCACACTCAGGACACCGGCACCGGCGCAGGCGCCGCAAAGGCCCGCGCCAGCGCCTCGACCACGGGGCCCAGCCGGGTCCCGTTGGAGGCCTTGACCATCATCACGTCGCCGGCCCGCAGCGCACCGGCGATCAGGGGTTCCAGATCTGCCGCCACGTCGGCATGGGCGCCGCGCAGCCCGTCCGGCAGCACGTCCCACAGTGCCCGCATCTCGGACCCGGCGAGGAACACCTGCTCCACCCCGGCCGCCTCGATGGCCGGCAGCAGACCGGCATGAAGGGCCGGCGTGTCGGGCCCCAGCTCGCGCATGTCGCCGAGCACCGCGATGCGCCGTCCGCCCGCCCCGACCGGGGCCAGACGCAGCACGTCGAGGGCCGCGGCCATGGAGGTCGGGTTGGCGTTGTAGGCCTCGTCGATGAGGAGCACCGAGCCGCCATCGGGCAGCGTCAGGCTGATCCGGCGACCGCGCCCCCCCGGCGGCTCGAAGCGGGCGAGTGCCGCGGCTGCCGCCCGGAGGTCCGCGCCGGTGAGCACCGCGGTCGCCAGCACCGCCAGGCTGTTCATGACCAGATGCCGGCCCGGCGCGCCCACCCGGTAGGACACCGGCGTGCCGAGGATCTCGGCCGTGACCTCGGAGCCGTCCGGCCCCAGCGACACCGACAGCGCCCGGGCCTCCGCCCGGTCAGTCTCGCCGAAGCCGATGATGGTGGTGATGCCCACGTCGGCCGCCATGCGGGCGAGCAGCTCATATTGCGGGATGTCGCGGTTGAGCACGACGGCCCCGCCCGGCGTGACGCCGGTGAAGATCTCCGCCTTCGCCCGGGCGATGGCATCGAGATCGGGGAAGAAGGCCATGTGGCTGGGGGCGATGGTGGTGACGATGGCCACATGGGGCCGCACCATGGCCGTCAGCGGCGTGATCTCGCCCGGCGCGCTCATGCCGATCTCGAACACGCCGAAGCTCGCCGTCTTCGGCAGACGGGCGAGGGACAGCGGCACACCCCAGTGATTGTTGAAGGAGGCGACGGAGGCGTGCACCGGGCCGCTTTCGCCGAGCGCCAGCCGCAGGGCCTCCTTGGTGCCGGTCTTGCCGACGGAACCGGTGACGCCGACGATGCGCGCCTCGGAGCGGGCGCGCGCGGCCCGCGCCACATTGCGCAGGGCCTCCATCACGTCCGAGGCCACCACCAGACGGTCGATGGAGCCGGCACCGGCCAGCGTCCCCTCGCCGACCACGGCGACGGACGCGCCGCGGGCCAGCGCATCGGACACGAAGACGTGGCCGTCATGCCTGTCGCCCTTGATGGCGAAGAAGGCGTCGCCCGGCTTCAGGGTCCGGGTGTCGATGGAAATGCCGGTGACATCACGCTTCGAGAGGCCGACCAGACGGCCGCCGGAGGCCTCGAGAAAATCGGCAAAGGTCCACAAGGGCTCGGTCATGCTGTCTCCCGTTCGGCAAGCGCGGTCCGCGCCGCCGCGTGATCGGAGAAGGGGAGCGTGCGGTCGCCCACGATCTGGCCGGTTTCATGACCCTTGCCGGCAATGACCAGAACATCGCCGGGGCCGATGAGGCCGACGGCGGTGCGGATCGCCTCCGCCCGGTCGCCGATTTCCCGTGCGCCCGGCGCCGCCTCCAGGATGGCGCGGCGGATTTCCGCCGGATCCTCGGAGCGCGGATTGTCGTCGGTCACGATGACGACATCGGCCAGATCCGTGGCGATCGCGCCCATCAGCGGCCGCTTGCCGCGGTCGCGGTCGCCGCCGCAGCCGACGACGCAGACGAGCCGGCCGGCCGTCAGCGGCCGGAGCGTCTCCAGCACCGTCTTCAGGGCATCGGGCTTGTGGGCATAGTCGACGAACACCGGCGCCCCCGCCCCCGTGCGGCCGACAAGTTCCAGCCGCCCGGGAGCCCCTTCGAGACCGGCAAGCGCGGCGATCGCCTCGGCCGGCGCCACGCCGAGGCCGATGGCAAGGCCGGCCGCGACCAGGGCGTTCGACACCTGGAAGGCGCCGAGCAGCGGCAGAAGCACCGAGTGGACACCATCGGCAGCGGCGATTTCCAGCCGCTGGCCGGTGCCCTCGATGCGGTCGGCGAGGAGCTTCAGGGCCGTGCCCGACGGGCCGACGGTCAGAAGGTCGAGGCCGCGGGCCCGGGCCGTCTCGATGACCCGGCCGGCATAGGGCGCGTCGGGATCGACCACCGCCGGCGTGCCGGGCGCGGCAAGGGTGTTGAACAGGCGCAGCTTGGCGGCCAGATAGTCCTCGACCGTCGGATGATAATCCATGTGGTCGCGGCCGAGATTGGTGAAGGCCACCGCGGCGACGGAAACGCCATCGAGCCGGCACTGGTCGAGGCCGTGGCTGGAGGCTTCCAGCGCCACATCGGTGATGCCGGTCCGGGCGAGATCGCCCAGCATCTCCGCAAGTCTCACCGGATCCGGCGTGGTCAGGCTGCCATAATGGGTGCCGGCATCGCTCACCACGCCGAGGGTGCCGACGCTGGCCGCCCTGCGGCCGGCCGCCGCCAGGATCTGGCGGGTGAAGGCGGCAACCGAGGTCTTGCCGGCGGTGCCGGTGACGGCGGCGATGCGGGCCGGGAAAGGTCCGTGGAAGCGGGCGGCGGCCAGCGCCAGCGCCCGGCGCGGATCCGTCGCCCGGATCACCGGCACGGCGAGGCCGGCCGGCAGTTCGGCAGTCGCTGAGACGAGCACGGCAACCGCACCGGCCGCCACCGCCGCCGGCACGAAGCGCGCGCCATCGACCTTCGTCCCCGGCAGCCCGGCAAACAGCGTGCCCGGACCGACGGCCCGGCTGTCGGCTGTGATGTCCGTCACCGCGATGCCGGCCGCGGCCGCATCGAGGGGATGATCGGGGAAGAGATCGGCAAGGGTCTTCATTGCGCGTGGCTCCGGGCGGATGCCTCGGCCATGATCTGGGTGGAGAGATCCGGCGGGAACTTGGGCTGGACGCCGAGCATCGGGGCGATGCGGCGCACGATGCCGCTCACCACCGTGGTGGCGGTGAAGCCGGCGGTGCGGCCACCGGCCCGGGCGGGATCCGGCTCGTCGACGACCGAGAGCACCACATAGCGCGGCTTGTCCATGGGGAAGGCCGCCAGGAAGGAGTTCAGGTTCTTGTTGCCGGAATAGGAGCCGTTCACCACCTTTTCGGCGGTGCCGGTCTTGCCGCCGACGCGATAGCCCGGCGCCTCGGCGCGCTTGCCCGAGCCCTTCTCGACATTCAGCCGGAAGAGATAGCGCATCCGGTCCGAGGTCTCCGTCGAGACGACGCGGTGGGCGACCTTCATCGCCTCCTCATGGCTGCGCGGATAGAAGGTCGGCGGAATGTAGAGGCCGCCATTCATCAGCGCCGAGGCGGCGACGACCGCGTGCATCGGGGTGACCGAGATCGAGTGGCCGAAGGACACGGTGACGGCGGTCACCTGCGGCCAGTGGCGCGGCACGATCGGGGCGGCGGATTCCGGCAGCTCCATCGGCACGCGCTTGAACATGCCGATGCGATCGAGGAACTCCTTTTCCGCGTCGATGCCGACGGACAGCGCCATGCGGGCGGTGCCGAGATTGGACGAGAAGATGAAGATCTCCGGCACGGTCAGCACCCGGTGCTTGCCGTGAAAGTCGGTGATGGTGCGGCCGCCGAAGCGCAGCGGCACGCGGGCATCGAAGCTGTCGTGCAGGCTCACCTTGCCGGAGTCCAGCGCCATGGCAGTGGAGAAGGTCTTGAACACCGACCCCAGCTCGAACACGCCGGCGGTCGCCCGGTTCATGTTGTCCTTTTCCAGCGCCTGGGCCGGGTCATTCGGATCGAAATCCGGAATGGACGACATGGCGATGATCTCGCCGGTCTCCACGTCCATGACGATGCCGACGCCGGCCTTGGCGCCGAAGGTCTCGACGCCGCGGATCACCTCGTCGCGCACCACATGCTGGACGCGGGCGTCGATCGACAGATGCACCGGCTGGAGATCGCGGGTGTTGGCAAAACCCAGCGCCTGGAGGTCGGCCAGACCATCATCGTCGATGTGCTTCTCGATGCCGGCAATGCCCTGATTGTCGATGTTCACCGAGCCCATGATGTGCGCGGCGAGCGGACCACCCGGATAGAAACGCTTGTTTTCCGTGAGGAAGCCGATGCCCGGGA
>JBBSSF010000031.1:0-14602 GCA_038242345.1 Hyphomicrobiales bacterium | reverse complement strand
TCTCGCGCGCCTGCTCGGCCGAGGCCGACTTCAGCGCCGGGAAGATGGTGGCGAACACCCGGGCCGCGATCTCGGCCGGCGTCGCCGCCGGATCGAGGGCGGCGGCGCGCAGCAGCAGCTGGGTGCAGCCGCCCCAGGCCGGGATGAGGCCGACGGAGATTTCCGGCAGGCCCGCCGTCAGCTCGGCATGGGCGACGATGGCATCGGCATGGAGGGCGAACTCGCAGCCGCCGCCGAGCGCAAAGCCGTGCATGGCCGCCACCACCGGCACCGGGGCATATTTCAGCCGCAGGAACAGGTGCTGGTTGCGGGTGATATAGGTGTCGAGCGTCCCCCGGTCATCGCCCTTCAGCATGCCGAGGATGAAGGACAGGTCGGCGCCGGCCGAGAAGGCGCGCGGATCGTCATTGCCGAGCACCAGCGCCCTGAAGCGGCTGCCGGCCAGCGCGATCGTCTCTTCCAGGATGTCCATGACTTCGGGAGCGAAGCTGTTCATCTTGGTGTGGAGTTCGAGGCAGGCGACGCCCTCGCCCATGTCCCACAGGCTGGCGGCGCCATTGCCGGCGATGGGCGCGCCCTTGGCCTTCAGGCGGGCGATCGACAGCGGGGCGGCCGACGGAGCATGCTCCTGATGGCCGCCGCTCATGGTCAGCGGCCGGCCGGACTCGTAGAAGCCGCCTTCGGCCACCGCCTTGGCGACGAGATCCGGCACCGGCCGGCCCTCGGCCGCCAGCCGCTCGGCCACCTTCTTCGCGCCATAGGCATCGCCGAGCGCGAACGGGCCCTTGCGCCAGGCATAGCCCAGCTCCATCGCCGTATCGATGGCGCCGACATCGCCGGCAATCTCCGGCCCGTGGGCGGCCGCATAGGAGAGGACGGTGGACAGCACCGCCCAGGCATAGGCGCCGAGCGGCCCTTCGGCATCGACCATGGCGCCGAGATCGCGCCCGCCGCCGGGCAGGCTCGCCGGCACCACGGGCTGCTCCGGGCGATACTCCCCGGTGGCGAGGTCGAGGGCTTCCTTCTTCTTCTCCGGCGTCAGGCGGAAGAAGCCGCCGCCGCTCTTGCGGCCGAAGCGGCCGGCGGCGATCAGCGCCGTGAAGGTCGGATCCGCCGGCAGGTTGAAGAGGTGGATCTCGTCGGCCTCGGGCAGGGTCTTCATCAGGCTGGCCCAGACCTGGGGCACGAGGTCGATGCCGACCAGATCGAACAGGCCGAACACGCCGGTGCGCGGAATGCCGAAGGCGCCGTGCACGGCGTCGGCCTGCTCCACCGTCAGCCCGAGGCGCTTGGCCTCCAGGGCGGCGGCGGCCATCCAGAAGCAGCCGATGCGGTTGGCGATGAACCCGGGGGTGTCGCGGCAGTCGACCACGGTCTTGCCGAGCACGGCCTCGCAGGCCGCATGGGCCCGGGCGACCAGGGCCGGATCATTCTCCGGCCCGGCGACGATCTCGACCAGCTGCATCACCCGGGGCGGATTGAAGAAATGGGTAATGATGAAGTCGCGGGCGAAGGCTTCGCCCATGCCCGCGACGAGGGCGGCGCGGGGAATCGTTGAGGTGTTGGAGGAGACGATGCAGCCGGGCTTGCGCACGGTCTCGATGCGGGCATAGAGGGCGCGCTTGATGTCGAGCCGCTCGACGATGGCCTCGACGATCCAGTCGGCCTCGGCCAGCCGGTCGAGATCGTCCACGGTGTTGCCCGGGGTCACCCGGCCGGGACCCGAGGCGCCCATGAAGCCATGCACCTTGACCTGACGGGCGACACCGCCCTCGGCCGGGGCATTGCGCGGACCGCCATCGGGACCGGGAATGTCGAGGAGATCGACCTCGATGCCGGCATTGGCGAACTGGGCGGCGATGCCCGCCCCCATGGAGCCCGCGCCGATGACGGCGGCCCGGCGGATGCCGGTGGCCGCGGCCCCGAGGGCAAGCGGGTTCGGACGCTTCAGGATCTCCAGCATGGGCAGGTCTCTTCTCACAGACGTGCCGGCCCGACCGGCGGCAGCCGGATCCGGACCGGGAGGACAGGGGAAAATCTGGCGCGCCGGGCGCTCGCCCGCCGCGCCGGTGAGCAGGCTATCAGCCGCCCGTGAAGGTCGGACGGCGCTTGCCGAAGAAGGCGGCGATGCCTTCGGAGAAATCGGCTCTGCCGGCACAGGTGGCGAACTCCTCCACCTCGGCATCGAGCTGGGCGGCATAATCGAGCGGTGCCCGCATCAGCCGCTTGATGGCCGCCGTCGCCAGCGGCGCCCCGCCGGCAATGCGCGCCGCCAGCGCCCGGGCCTCGGCTTCCAGATCGGCCAGCGGCACCACCCGGTTGACGAGCCCCAGCTCCAGCGCCCGGGCAGCCGGCACCGGCTCCGAGAGCAGCGCGATTTCCAGCGCCCGGCGATAGCCGACCAGCCGCGGCAGCGCCCAGGTGATGCCGCAGTCGCCCGGCGCGCCGATGGCCGAATAGGCAAAGCTCAGCCGCGCATCCTCCGCCGCCACGCAGAGATCGCTGCCAAGGGCGAAGGCCATGCCCGCCCCGGCAACGGCGCCCTGCACCGCGGCGATGGTGATGAGCCGGCTCGCCGCCAGCTTCTTCAGCGGCGTGTGGATGCGCTCGACGAGACGGCGGAAGGCCTCCTCCTTGTCCTCGGCCGCCGCGAAGGTGGCGAGATCGCCACCGGCCATGAAGGCGCGGCCTTCGGCGGTGAGCAGCACCACCCGCACCGACGGATCGGCAATCGCCTGGTCCACCGCCGCATGGAAGGCGTCGGAGGCCGCCGGCGTCAGCACGTTCAGCCGCTCGGGGGCGCAGAAGCGGAGAGTGGCGATGCCATCCCTGATGGCAAGGGCGACGGGAGCAGACAGGGTCTCGGTCATGCGACCTCCCGGGCGGCCGACAGGCCGGCAATGGCGGCATCATATTCGGCGATCAGCCGGGTGCAGAGTTCGGCCGCGCCGGGCTCGTCGGCAATGGAGCCGACGCCCTGACCGGCGGACCAGACCGTCTTCCACGCCTTGGCTTCGCTGCTCATGTCGAGCACGTGGGGCGGCGGCAGGTTGTCGGGATCAAGACCGGCGGCGACGATGCTCGGCCGGAGGAAATTGGCATTCACCCCCGAGATCGAGGGCGTGTAAACGATGTCGGCGGCGCTGGCCGACACCAGCATGTCCTTGTAGCCCTCGGGCACCATCGCCTCCCGGGTGGCGATGAAGCGGGTGCCCAGATAGGCGAGATCCGCCCCGATCAGCCGCGCCGCGGCGATGTGGGCGCCGGTGGAGAGCGCGCCGCCCAGAAGGATCGTGCCGCCGAACACCTGCCGGATTTCCGGCACCAGGGCAAAGGGGCTGAGGGTGCCGGCATGGCCACCGGCGCCGGCGCACACGGCAATGATGCCATCGACGCCGGCCTCCGCCGCCTTCTCGGCGTGTCGGCGGGAAATCACGTCATGGAACACCAGCCCGCCATAGGAATGGACCGCCTCGACCACGTCCCGCACCGCCCCGAGAGAGGTGATGACGAGGGGCACCCGATGGGCGACGACCTGTTCCAGATCCGCTGCCAGCCGCGGATTGGACTTGTGCACGATGAGGTTGACGCCATAGGGGGCCGGATTCTCCACCGCCGCCAGCCGGGCGGTGATCTCCTGGAGCCAGGCGTCGAAACCGTCAGTGGTGCGCTGGTTGAGGGCGGGAAAGGTGCCCACCAGACCGGAGCGGCAGACCTCGACGACGAGATCGGGACCGGAGGTGAGGAACATCGGCGCGACGACCGCCGGCAGCCGGAGACGGCCCTGGAAGGATGCGGGCAACGGCATCAGCAGCCTCCCGCCATCAGGAACCGACCCGCCGCGCGCGCCGCGCAAACGCCCCGCCGACCCATGCGATCCGGAACAGTTTCACAGGCGCTCCATCTGGAATGCAAGAAAAGATCCGGCCTCGCGCCCGTTGAATGCGCGCCGGAATCGCTGATTGACATGGGCGAACACGCCCGTCCGCGTGCCGAGGCACCTGTGAAAGACCTGAATGCTGCCATGACGTCGCCTCCCTGCGACGATGTTCTTTTGCGGCGAGCATATAGGCGGCAGGGAGAGAGCGTCAACGCCACCGGGACAATTTCTCAAACAAGCGTTCGGTAGAAGTGTGGCCCGAGCCGGCCGGACGCACAAGAGGCCACCCGGGATCGGGCCCGGATTTCGCCTCTGCGGTGCGGGCGGAAGTGGCGAATCGGGGGGGCGGCACGGGTCCGTCCGGCACGCGCGCCTGGCCCGCCGGGCGCTCCGCACCGGGTGCGCGACTTTCCATCCGCGGCCCCCCGGAGCGCCCGGGGTGCAGCCGGGGGTGGCCGGCAAGCGCGGCCTCACCCGGGGGAAAGAAGAGGGGAACTGCGACGTTCCGGCCTTGTGGGCGGCCGGCTGCGTCCGTGCGGCCACTCTATGCGTATCCTTCGAAACACCGTAGGATCGCACCGCATCCGGGCGCCGCCGGGGCGGCGCTGACAGGGAAAGATGACATGACCCACGCCCCCACCCTTACGCACCGGCGCAAGCGCGCGCTCGGGCTGCTGGCCGCGGCCGGGCTGATGGCCCTTGGCGGCCCGGCCCTCGCCCAGCAGGCTCCGGCGCCGCAGCAGCATGTGCCGCTTCAGAAGACGATCGGCGTTCCTCATCCGGACCGTCCGGTGCCGTCGCTCGCGGTCATCAATGCCGCCGGCGCCAAGCTTGAGGGCACGACGCTGACGCTGACCGGCGTTGCCCCCAACACCATCGTGTTTGCCGATCGTCCGGTGCGGGCGGCGGGGCACGAGGTGCTGACCCAGTTCCTGCAGCAGTGGGACGAGGGCAAGGACAGCTTCGCCATCGACCCGCCGAACGCCACGGTGTCGGTACTCGGCGCCAATCCGGGCGAGGTGTCCGATGCGGTGGTGGTGCTGAAGAAGCCCAAGCTCACCGGTTCCACGCTGACCTTTGAAGTGTCGATGCTGGACGGCACCGGCCTTGCCGCCGGCGGTCCGGTGGCACTCTTCATCGACGCCTTCGCCTTCCGCGGCCCCGATGGCGGCGGCTTCGCCCACGCCGGTGGCTTTGACCACCCGCCGGGCGGCGGCGGCTACTATCATCCGCCGGCCTATCATGGCGCCTGGTATGGCCATCCGGGCAACGTGAACGTCAACGTCAACAATGGCGGCTATGGCTGGGGGGCTGGTGCGGCCGGGGCGGCGATCGGCTTCACGGCTGGCGCGATTGCGGGCTCTGCGGCGGCCCGTCCGCCGGCACCGGCCTACGCCTACCCGCCCTATTGCGGCTACTATCCCTATCCCGCCTGCTACTGAGCGCGCGGGCGGCGCCTGCGGGCTCCGCCCTTTCCGCCGACAGCCGCGATATCTGTCTGAAAGAGGCCGGGTTCGCCCGGCCTCTTTTCATCTCCGGGCAAGATCAGGACGGATCTGTCATACCAGGCGCACGAAGTGCTGACCGCACCCCAGCGCCTGAAGGGCAGCAGATTTCTCATATGCCCCAATGGCATGAGAAATCAGCATCGGAATACCAAAGAGTCCTCTTCGAGGATCTTTGGTATCCCCCTGCCTCCACCGGGTGGCGGAGTGATTTTCCGGTGGCACGGCCATCATCCATCCATCCGTGTCCAGAAGCCGGTCTTCTTGCCATGTTCCGCCTTCAGGCGCGCGGCATAGGCTTGGTGTGGTTCTACCGCTCCGAAGTCCTCGATCCGTCCGGCAAGATCAGCACAGGTCGCCAGATGCTGGGCGGCATAGCCGTAGCGCTTCTGCCTTCCCCCGGTCAGCGTGAAACCGATCATTGCCCGCAGCGCCACCGTCGCGGCCAGCGGATACGTCTCGGCCAATGTCTCGGCCGCCGGGGCCAGAAGTTCATAGTGATCGCCGTCGACCTCGTCCTGCCGGTCGATCAGCAGGCGGGCAGCATGGCGACGCGATGGCCAGTTCAGAAAGAAGGCCAGCGCAGCCAGCAGGTCGGGGTGCGCAGCGGCATGCACCATCGCACGCTCCTCGGCCTCGATATCTTCGAAATCCGGCAGACGCTTCAGATAAGCCCGCAGGTACTTCTCCGACAGGTCGCGCTCGAAGCACGCCCAACGGAACGCCTGCGCCTCATCCTTCCGGTCAAGTGCATCCAGGACGGCAAGGCGTGCGTCCTGCCACTCGGGCGGGATCCAGCGCAGCTCTTGCACATCGGCCCGCTCAATGAAGCCAAGCGCCTCCCCTGCCCTGCCCGCTGCCAGCAGACGCAGGGCAATCCCGGCCGCGATCTTCGGCGCCTTGCGGATCTTCGGGGCATACTGCGCGATGAAGCCGTCGACGTCGCCCTGCACGTCGGCGATGTCTTTCAGCGCCATCTCGACTGCCCTCTGCCGCGCGCGCTCCTCCATCTCGTGGGCATAGCGCGCGCCGCCACTGTCCCAGCCAACGGCCTGCCATTCATTCTTTGGCGGAACCGGCACCGGCGTGCGGCCAAGCTCCTCGACCAGTCCCTTCAGATAGGCGACACCATCGGGGCCGAGCGCCGGGGCAACGATGGCGATCAACCCGCCATACTGACCAAAGCCATTGTCCTGCAGCGCATCGAGAACCTGCCGCGCCAGCGCCTCAGGCGCTGCGCCAGCCGCTTTGGCAACCTCGCCCAGATCGGCGCAAGCCTGGCGGAAAATGTCGATGACGGTACCGCTGCTGTCGTCGCACCGCTCGAACACCGGCGTGGCCAGTCCCATGAACCGCCACAACAGAGCCAGCGCTTCACTTGGCTCATGCGGGGCGATCTGCTCCATGATGGCGCTGCGCTGGGTCTGAAGATCCTTCACCAGCGGCTTGCGGTTCTGCCAGGTGACGAAGGTCCGGGCCTTTGCGATGCTGGTCAGCCGCTTGGTGATCTCCCGTGCGGCCTCTCTCGGACCCTCAGCTCCCGCAAGGGCAAGGCGCAGCTTGCGCTTGGCGGCGGCGTCGCCCGTGCTGATCTCGATCAGCAGCTGCGCCAGACGCTCGGCGCCCAGCGCCTCCAGGTTCTTTGCATTGAGGGTGGATTTCGACGCCATCGGGATTCCGTTTCTTTTCGGAGACCTTGGAGCGCCTTCCGTTCACCCAGGTTCATGGAAAGCGCTCTGGGACTTCGAGTTTACGCATTTTCTTCACGCAAACCGGCATCCACTTCGCTTGAAAATGCTCGAGCCTCCCGTTCATACCAGCCGCGTCAGTGCGGACCGCACCCGCGCGCCTGAAGAGCCGCGGATTTCTCATATGCCCCAGGGACATGAGAATTCCGCATCGAAATATCAAAGAGTCCTCTTCAAGGATCTTTGGTATCCGTTGGCGGACTGTCATGCTGCTCCCCAATTTCGGCTCGACTTCAACGGCATGAGATTGCAGGGTGATCTAGCGCAGAGACCTGGGGACTCTTTCCGCAGAAGGTGCCGTGTACCAGTATCGGGGGACACAATGGAAATGACGGCCGCTCTAGCAGCAGGAAATTCGGAGGGCTTCGGCTTGCTGCTGCCCCTCTGGCCGGACCTGCATACCCTGGCGGCCGAGGCAGCGCAGAATGCCGACAGGCTCCCTGACTTTTCGACCCTCCGCCTGCACAGTTTTTCAGAGGCCATGGTTTGCCATCTCTTCCGGCACCATGGCCTTCCATTGAACAACGAAGAGACCCAGCTCGATCGCGTGCAGCTGCTTCAGCAAGAGGGTCTGTTGGACAGGCGGATACTAGGGCTGTTCCACACGATCCGGAAATTTGGAACCATTGCCGCAAACGGAAAACGCCCTGTATCGACGGTTGAAGCCCGCGCTCTGGTCGATGATGCCCTTTCGCTGACCGCGTGGTTCTGCCTTCAAATGCACCCGGACATGGACGGGCGGGCGCGGAGACCTGCCGCGCCCATAATGTCTGCGGCAGGTCACGAGCGCTCGCACGACAGGCGCCCGGGCGACGCCGGGGAGACCAGTGTCCAGAATCGCGCCGCTGGCCGGGCGCCCCTCATCACGCCGCCGCGGACGCAGATCTCGCTGCGGGACGTGTTCGAAGAGGAGCTCACAGCCGACCAGGAGCGGTGCATTTCGGCACTCGATGGATTCCTCGCAGACGAAACCCAGCGGGTGTTTCTGCTGAAAGGCTATGCGGGAACGGGGAAAACCTTCCTTGCCGGCGGTCTGACCGAGTTCCTGCTTGCCCAAGGGCGGATGTTCTCGCTCGCGGCCCCAACGGGGCGAGCGGCCAAGGTCATCGCGAAGAAAACGGGTCGGTCAGCACGAACAATCCACAGCCTGATCTACGACTACAGCGACATGACCGAGCCGACCGAAGATGACGACGATGGGTCCGCTACCTTCAAGATGATCGCAAAGGTCCGGAACAATGAGGACCCGATTGATGCTGTCACTATTATCGACGAAGCATCACTCGTATCGAACGTGTATTCTGAAACCGAATTCTTCCGCTCTGGCAGCGGGCACCTGCTGCACGACCTGATCTTGCACGTGGGTTTAACGCATTTTGGCAATGCGAGAAAGCTCATCTTCATCGGTGATCCGGCGCAACTGCCGCCGATCGGCATGTCGACATCTCCGGCCCTGGACGCCGATTACCTGCGCGAGACGTTCGGGCTTGATGCAGCCAGCTACGAGTTGACCGAAATTGTCCGCCAGAAAGCTGAAAGCGCGGTAATCCGCACTGTCATGCCCCTGCGCGAAGGCGTCATCAGCGGGCGCTTCAGCAGCCTGACCTTCTCTTTCGACGGTGACGTCATCCAGCTGCCCAAGGACAGCGTCACAGCTCTCTACATGAAGATCCGCGCGGGGCGCGGCCCCCAGGCGCCCATCATCATTACCCACTCGAATACCGAAGCCGCCAATTTCAACCGCGCAATCCGGACCGTGCTGTTTCCGGGTCGGGCGACCGTCGCAGCCGGCGACAGCGTGATCGTCGCGGCCAATGGCTTTTGCGGGCCGCATTACGTTGCCAATGGCGAAATCCTGCGGATCGACTCGGTTGAAGCAACAGTCGAGCGACGCTCGGTGCAATTGCTCCAGAAAATCGGCAACAGCAATATTTCAGAATCTGTTAATGTTGGGCTAACTTTTCGAGATGTGATGGTAGCCATTCCGCAATCGGACGGCGATGAGCTCATCCTGGAAGCCAAGATACTCGACGACTTCCTGCATGGCGACGACGCCAGCCTGAATTCTGCGCAGCAGCGCGCGCTCTACGTCGATTTCCTCAAGCGCCACAAGCATATCGACCGGAAGAAAGATCGTGCCACGTTCCAGCTGACCCTGCGTTCGGATCCGTATTTCAACGCGCTTCGCCTCAGGTTTGGTTATGCCATTACGTGTCACAAGGCGCAGGGCGGCGAGTGGAGCCATGTGATTGTCAGTTGCGCAACCCGGCAGAACCCGCGCTCATCGGACTATTTTCGCTGGCTCTACACGGCCATAACCCGGACGAGCGGCAAGCTTTATCTTGTCGACCCGCCGGAGATCAGGCTGAAAGCGGCGGGAACCGGATGGGTCACACCGTCTTCCGCAGAGCCTGCTACACAAAGCAATGAAACAGCGCTTCTGGACCAGCGGGCTATCGTCGCTGGACCAGATGGAGGATCTCCGTCTCCAGCTATTTCACCACAATCCTTGTTCCGCGCTTGGCTTCAAACGGAGATCCGCGATCGACTGGCTGACACCGGGATCGAGATCGAGGATGTCGCGCATCACCAATATCGGGAAGCGTATTTCTTCAAGCGAGGCACTGAAGCTGTTCGGATCGACATCGGTTACAAGGGAAACTGGACTGTCGCCGGCGTGACTTGTCCGAGGCCCAATGGCTTCGCGGAGGACATCATGGCTCGCATTTCCGGATTGTCGGGCCAGAAACCTGGAGCCGGGACATCCGGTTCGGCCAATGGCAACGGCCCGGACCGACCGTTCTTGAGGAACTTCCATGAGCGCCTGGTGGCCGCACTCGCTCGGAATGATATCAAAGTGTCCAGCTTGCGGGAACTTCAATGGAGCCAGCGCTACGTGCTGATCCGCGGCCCGGACGCGGTCACCGTGGATGTCTTTTACAATGGCAGAGACCAACTCACGCGGTTCATGCCGATCAACCCGTCACAAAATCCGGCCCCCTCCCTCGTTGCTCTGCAGAACGACGTTCAAATGGTTCTGACGATGGAGGTTCATCCATGAGCTTCACCATCGCTCGTCGCAACGGCCAGGGCTCTGGAGGCAGCGGCTGGCACCATCGTTCGAAAGAGGTCACCGAGCTTAGGAGATCTGGCGAGATTGATGCAGCCTACGCACTAGCAGTAGAGCGCATCGCCGATTCCGAAGCTGATGACTACGACCGCGCCGCCTATGCATGGTGCCTGATCGCGCTGGTGAAACAGCAATCCGCCGATGGCCAACAACAGAGGCTGTCCGACTATCTGGACCGGCTGCGGCGTTTCGAAGTCCCGGCCTCGGACGAGATGCTGGCAGAACATCGCGAGAAGGCCCTGTCACTCGTGGACCCCGACCGCCGCGCCGTGCAGTCAGCGCGCAATCTGAGCAAGCAAGGCAAGCACGAGGAGGCCGCGCGGATCTACGCTGACCTCCACGCCAACGGAAAATTGGAGCCGGACGACCGCAAGGCGTTGGGGTGGGAACTCTACCGCCTGATAAAAGACGAACTCGAAACGGCGCAGGACGATAAACTGTCTCCGCCAGTGGTTCAGCGGGTGAAGAGGAATCTGAACACTTACCTGAAGTTGGCTATTGGCGGCCCCGATCTCCTCCACAGCCTGATGCTGCGGCAGGCATTGCGGGTGGCAAAAGGGGAACAGCTCAAGCTTCTCCCGTTCCTTCGCCTCTGGAATCCAGATCAGTTCAGCGACGAGGACTTCGTCCGCCAGACGGGGAAAGACGGCACGAACTATCCGTCCCTCGTCGAGCGAGTGATCCAGGCCGCGGCAGCCGAGGCCATTGGAAGCGACCGCGCGGAAGACCGCCATTTCATTCTGCCGCATGTGCAGGCGGCGATGACGCGCTTCCCGGATAACATCTGGCTCAAACTCAACCTCACGAAGCTCTTGCGGGGTGTGGACCGCATTGATGAAGCGCTGAAGCTGGCCGTAGAATTCGCGCGCGAGAAGGCTTCCGAGTATTGGGCGTGGGAGTTGATCGGCGACCTGGTACCGAACGATACTGACCTACGGCGCTCGTGCTATGCGAGGGCCCTGATCTGCTCACAGGACGATGACTTCGTTGGCAAGGTGCGCCTCAAGTTCGCCGCTCTGCTGGAAAAAACCCACCCCGCCGAAGCCCGGTTCGAGGCCGAGCGAACGATGGCGCACCGCGCCCGCGCCGGATACCCCATTCCCCGCGACGCACAGAGTCTGGTTGAAAGACTTGCGGCGGTCAGCCCGAACACGACGGATTGCGCCTTCTATGGGAGGCTCAGCGATGCAGCGGACGCGCTGCTCTTCTCGCACCTCCCATGGACCGACGCATGCCTCGGGGACGTTTTCACCATCGACGGACGAGACGGTCAGAAGCCCCGACGGCGACGCCGCATCTACGTGAAGGGGGATCCGCTCGCAATTGAACTCAGCCTGCCCGACAGCCATCCGGACATCCGAGGGCTGGCCGAGGGCGCGCCGATCAAGCTGCAGTTTGAAGCCTCAAAAGCCGACCCAGCACGCACAACAATTCACCGGGTTAGCCTCCGATCAGATGGCGCACCCATGGACATCATGCCCTCCAGGGTTGGCATCATCGACCACATCAACCATGAAAAGTCTCTGATCCACGTGATCGTCGCACGCGGCGTTGATGGTACTTGCCCGATCTCGCTTTATCCGGGACAGGCGACGATCGGAACCACAGTCGCAGCTCGTCTTGCGCAGCATCATTCAAAGAACGGCCTGCGCATCAGGATTGTCGAAATCGAGCCCACCGAACAATCGCCTTCTGCCGATGTGTGTCACCCATTCCGCGACGCGACGAACGTGACGCCGAACGGGCTGGGGTTCACACGGGGAGATATCTTCATTCCTCCTCACATAATCACTGCTGAAGGAATACAGGCAGGTGATCTTGTGGAAGGCGTGGCGGTTGCAAGTTTCGATAAGAAGCGCGGGAAATGGGGGATGAAGGCGATCCAGGTGAAGCTCATCGCGCGAAGCCACGTCGACTTCGGAAACGCCGCCGACGACGATGACGCTTAGAGCGTTTTCCGCTCTGACGGAATGATGTGGGATTCCCGTCTTGGGAGGGATGTGATTCAAGATGGAAGCCGGATGGGAGGCCGGCTCCCATGTCGAAAGCACTCTCTCTCGATCTTCGGATCCGTGTCCTGGCGGCGATTGCGGCCGGAGCCTCCTGCCGCCAGGCAGCGGAACGGTTTGGCGTGAGCGCTGCCAGCGCGATCCGGTGGCGTGCCCGGGAGCGGCTTCAGGGCGATGCCCGCCCCAAGGCACTTGGCGGGGATCGCCGCTCGGCCCGGATCGAAGCCCATGCCGATCTGATCCTCGGATGGGTCAAAGCGGAGCCAGACCTCACGCTGGCCGAACTCCGGACCCGTCTCGCCGATGCGGGCGTGACGGTCGCGGTCTCGTCGCTCTGGCGGTTCTTCGAGCGACGCCGCATCTCGCTGAAAAAAAGACGGCTCATGCCGCCGAGCAGGATCGCCCCGACATCCTGAAACAGCGACAGGCATGGTTCGACGGCCAGATCGATCTCGACCCGAACCGGCTCGTCTTCATCGACGAAACATGGGCCTCGACCAACATGGCGCGCAAATGCGGTCGCGCTCCAAGAGGCGAGAGGCTGCGCGTCGGCATCCCGCACGGGCACTGGAAGACGACGACATTCGTCGCCGGCTTGCGGCTCACCGGACTGGTCGCCCCGATGGTGATCGACAGACCGATCAACCGGATCTCGTTCCAGGCCTATGTGGATCAGGTTCTCGTACCGGAGCTGCGCCCGGGAGATGTCGTCATCATGGACAATCTCGGCAGCCACAAGACCCCTGCGGTCGCGGCCGCAATCAGGGCCGCCGGCGGGAGCCTCCTCTATCTCCCGCCCTACAGCCCCGACTTCAATCCGATCGAGAATGCCTTCTCCAAGCTCAAGGCCTTACTCCGCAAGGCTGCAAGTCGGTCAATCCAAACTCTATGGACCACGATCGGCAGCCTGATCGACGCTTTCTCGCCCGCAGAATGCGCCAACTTCTTCAAAAATGCCGGATATGATGCATTCTGATCGGAAAATGCTCTAGACATCACCTTTTATTGACGCCCTGAAGAGCTAACGCCGCCTGGCTTTGACAAAGCTCCGCTCTCTCCCAATTTCGCGGATGGCGCACCAGTCGCGCGCTCAAGCCAGCGCCTTACCCGTGCAGTATTTTTCTCCGTGAAGAGAGAGAAGCCATATGCTGCGCCAATGACGATAAAGAGGACAATCAGGCTGATCCCGACATTTTTAAGTGTCGGCTGCACAAGAAGATTCATCTCAAATACACTACTGAGCACACCCATTGAAATTATTAATATTGGAAAATGAAATAGATACAACGAATAGGAAAAGTCTGCAAATTTCGTATTAAGCAAACCAAGACGAGTAAAGATGCCGTTCTGTCGACATGCACTAAGCAGAAGAATACTAAAACCAACGGCCGTAATCATGTCGATCAAAAATGGGTGCAAATTTCCAGTCAGAAAAGAAATTCTGGGTGCAGGGATTGTTATAGCAGCAATAAAGAGCGCAATCCATAAGGGCGGCCGACGTTTACAGACAGATGCAAAGAGGGCCGTTGCTACACCCAACAACCAGACAACTCCCCAGAGAAGCAAATTAAAAGGAAGAATTATTAAACACAATAAAAAAACAAATATAGATATAATTCTAAATTTAATTGATCCGGTAATAATTACCATAAAAGATCCAAATATTATATAATACCACCATTCATAAGCAAGGCTCCAAAGTGGACCATTTGATCCAAAGGTTCCATTAAATTGTAACAAAAAAATATTATCCAGAAAATTCAATGACCCTAAACGATCCACGGCAGAAAATGGTAGTATTGCTATCCCGCCGCTATTTGCCTTTGAATAAATCTGTTGTGCATCAAAAAAACTAGATCCAATCAGGTCAACAAATCCACCCACCACAAGGGCTGGAACAAGAACTGTATATATTCTAGAAAATCTTTTGATAAAATAATCATGAAATTTAAATTCATAATTTTCAGATTTTATTACCGTTAATCCACCAACAAGAAATCCACTTAAAATAAAAAATACCATTACAGCAGAATGACCGAAACTTGTGGCAAAATACAAAATTTTTAGCAAAATATTTGGATTTTCTATATTTGTATTATTTGCAAGAATACCATGCCGAACATGATCCATCGCCACCAGTAGGGCAGCAACCCATCTGGAAAGATCTATGAATTTTGTCGAATTTGGCGTAAGAATTTCAATTCTTGGGTGCAAAATTTTCATTTCATACTCATAATAAATAGATGCGACTAAATTTGAATAGAGACAGGAAATACTATTATATTTTGTTGAATTTAAGTGATAATAAAATTTTTTATATCTTTAAAAAG
>JBBSSF010000030.1:0-14816 GCA_038242345.1 Hyphomicrobiales bacterium | reverse complement strand
GGTGATGAACTTCTTTTCTTCGAGCCGGCCGCGGAAGGTCTCCTGCTCCTCATGGCGCACGCCGGCCATCTCCGAGAGATCGCCGCGGATGCCATAGTCGCGGAAATCCGGCGACGGCCACAGCTCCGGCCGGATGCGCAGGCGGCCGCCGGCCGGGGTCTCGGTCAGCTCGGCTGCCACCTCGGCCATGAGGGCGAGCGCGCGCGCGCGCAGGGTGGCGACCTCGGCCTCGGAAATCTGGCCGCGGGCGATCATCTCGCGCGCCACCCGGTCGAGCGGATCGCGCTCGCGCCATTCCTTCTCTTCCGCCCTGGAGCGGTAGCCGAAGGCGCTGCCCGGCAGCGGGCCGTTCTGGTGGAAGAAGCGGTAGACGTCGGCCTCGATGATGGTGGCGCCATTGCCGGCCCGCATCACCTCCAGCGCCTCCTGCATCGCCAGATAGACGGCGAGCGGATCCATGCCGTCCACCTTCCACGCGGTGACGCCGAAGGCGAGACCGCGCGATGACAGCCGCGGCTCGGCGGTCGCCTCGTCCACATGGGTGGAGACGGCGTAGCGGTTGTTCTCGATGAAGAAGCAGAGCGGCAGCTTCCAGGCACCCGAGAGGTTCATGGTCTCCAGCACCGAGCCGATATTGACGGCGCCGTCGCCGAAATAGGTCACCGCCACATCGCCGGTGCCGGCGCGGCGGTGGGCCCAGGCAGCGCCGCCCGCCAGCGGCACGCCGCCGCCAACGATGGCGTTGGTGCCAAGCGCCCCGGCTTCCGCCCAGCGCAGATGCATGGAGCCGCCGCGGCCCTTGCAGAAGCCCTGGGCCAACCCGAGAATTTCCGCCAGCGTCTTCAGCATCAGCGCCCGCACGTCGCCGGACAGCGGCACCTTGGGGTCGAGACCGTCCGGGGCGACGAAGCCCAGCGCCTTGGCCAGAAACTGGTGATGGCCACGATGGGAGCCGTTGATCTGGTCCGCCGCCCGCAGCGGCAGGATGGAACCGACGGCGCCGCCCTCCTGTCCGCACGAGGAATGGGCGGGGCCATGGACGAGACCGAGGCCAGCCAGCTCCAGCACCTTTTCCTCGAAGGCGCGGATCAGGTGCAGCTCGGTCAGCATGGTGGCGAGAAGGGCGGGATCGGCGGCGTCCCAGTCGGCCTTGGTGGTGACGAGTTCGCGCCAGGCGACGGAGGGCTCAAGGGTCGAATGACGGGGCATGGCAATGCGTCTCCGTTCGGACAAAAGGGATCAGAGATAGCCGTTGACGGACCAGCCGCCATCGAGACCGACGACCTGACCGGTCATGAAATCGGCGCGCGGCGAGGCGAGGAAATGAACGAGCTCCGCCACCTCCTCTTCCCGGCCGAAGCGGCGGGCGGGGGTGCGGCCGACAAGGGCGTCGGCATTCACGCGGCCGGTGGCGATCAGCTCTTCCAGAAGCGCCGTGCGGATGTAGCCGGGGGCAACCGCATTGACGCGCACGCCGAGCGGCGCCCATTCCAGCGCCAGCACCCGGGTCAGCATGTCCACGCCGCTCTTGGTGGCGCAGTAGCCGGCCCGGTTGGGGGCGGCGACCGTGCCATACATCGAGCCGATGTTGACGATGGCGCCGGATCCGGCCGCGATCATCCCCCGGCCGGCGGCCTTGGCGCACAGGAAGACGCCGGTGAGATTGACGTCGAGGGCGCGCTGCCATTCGGCCAGGCTCAGCTCCAGCGTCGGCCGGTTGCAGGAGACGCCGGCATTGTTGACGAGCACGTCCACCCGGCCGAAGCGCGCCATCACCGCGGCAAAGGCCGCCTCCACCGCCGCCTCGTCGGACACGGAGGCGGCCAGCGCCAGCGCCTCGGTGCCGCGGGCCTCAAGGTCGGCCACTGCGGCGCTCGCCGCCGCGCCGTCCCGGTCGATCAGCACGAGGCGATCGCCGCCGGCTGCACAGCGATCGGCGATGGCGCGGCCGATGCCTGCCGCCCCGCCGGTAACCACAACCACCCGGCCCGTCCCGGCTGTCCCGGCGAGGCCGGCTTCCTCTTCCACGCGCATTTGTTCTGCTCATCTGACAAGTGAATGCGGACATTTCCCCTTTGATCGGGGGGGTGCCCCGCCCGGCACGCGGTCGGGCGGGGTCTGTCGCGGCAAGTCCGGGAGGCGCCCGGACAGCAAGCCGGGCATCCGTTCGGCGGATCAGGCGACTTCCAGCCACTCCCGGCGAATATCCTGCCGGCGCTGGATTTCCTCGGCCGGACCATCGAAGACGATCTCGCCATGGCCCATGACGAGGACGCGCTCGGCGACCTTCATGGCCATGCTCATCTTCTGCTCGACGAGGAACACGCCGACGCCCTTCTTCGCGATGTCGCGGATCACGTCGGTGACCACATCGACGATCTTGGGGGCGAGGCCCTCGGTCGGCTCGTCGATGAGGATGACGAGGGGATTGCCGAGGAGGGTGCGGCACAGGGTCAGCATCTGCTGCTCGCCGCCGGACATGTAGCCGGCGCGCTGGTTGCGGCGGTCCTTGAGGCGCGGGAAATAGGTGAACATGTCCTCCATGGACCAGCGCGGCGCGCCGGGCGCGCCCTTCAGCACGCCGAGGCGGAGATTTTCCTCCACCGTCAAATTGGGGAAGCACAGCCGCTCCTCGGGCACATAGCCAAGGCCCGCCCGCGCCACGACGAAGGAATGGCGTCCGGCCATTTCCTGCCCGTTGAGGCGGACGGAGCCGGCCGATGGCGGCAGCCAGCCCATCATCGCCTTCAGCGTGGTGGAGCGGCCGGAGCCGTTGCGGCCGAGCAGGGCGACGATGCCCGGATCCTTCAGGGCGAAGCTGACGCCGTGCAGGATGTGGCTCTTGCCATAGTGGGCGTGGAGATTGGCGACTTCGAGCAGCATCAGGCAGCCTCCTCGCCCAGATAGGCTTCCTGCACCGCCTTGTTGGCGCGGATTTCCTCCGGCGCACCAGTGGCGAGGATCTGCCCGTAGACCAGAACGGAAATGCGGTTGCACAGGCTGAAGACGACGCTCATGTCGTGCTCGACGATGAGCAGGGTCTTGCCAGTGGTCACCTCGCGGATCAGCTCGACAATATAGGCCGTCTCCTCGCGCGACATGCCGGCGGTGGGCTCGTCGAGCAGGATCACGTCGGGCCCGGTCGCCAAGGTCATGCCGATCTCCAGCGAGCGCTGCTCGGAATAGGAGAGATCGGCCGCCTGGGTGCGGATCCGGTGGCCGAGCCGCACCTGATTGAGGATCGCCTCGGCCTCGTCATTGATGTCGGAGCGCTTCGCGATCCGGTGCAGCAGGTCGAAGCGCACGCCGTGGCGGGCGAGAACCCCCATGCGGTTGTTCTCGAAGGCGGTCATGCGGCCGAAGATGTTGGTGATCTGGAAGGAGCGGGCGAGCCCCATCCGGTTGATGCGCTCGGGCGGCAGGCCCTGGATTTCCCGGCCGTTCAGCAGGATCTCGCCGGACGTCGGCGGGAAATTGCCGGAGATCAGGTTGAACAGGGTCGACTTGCCCGCCCCGTTGGGACCGAGGATGGCGTGGCGCTCGCCGCGCTTCAGGGTCAGGTCGATGCCGCGCATGATGACGAGGCCGCCGAAGGCCTTGTGCACGTCGCGGATGACGAGCACCTCGTCGGACACGGGCGGATGGGAATGATGGCTCATGGATCCGTCCTCCTGCCGTCAGGCCGCATGGGGGGCGGGCATCGCCGCCGTCGGGGGGATGTTGGCCGGCGTCGCCCAGAGCTGCGCGATGGGGCCGCGCATCTTCAGGATGCCGACAATGCCGAGGACGATGAGGGCAAGCGGCACCAGCCAGGTGACCGGGTTCAGCGGGTTCCAGTCGATGCCGAAGGCCGACACCGGCTCCCACAGCCCGTCCCGGGCCACCCGGGCGCGATAGGCATCGGCGAAGACCAGCTCGGCATAGTGGACCAGCATCACCAGACCGGTGGTGGCAACCGCACCGGCGGCCGTCGCCAGCGCATAGGGCCCCGTCAGCCGCGCCCATGGCAGGCGATCGCGCGCGTCGATGTGGAGCTGGATCACGCCGGCAATGCCGTTGGGGGCAAAGAGCATGATGAGCACGAACAGGATCCCCTGATAGAGCATCCACGCCCGGGTCATCTCCGAGATCAGGAAGGTGAAGACGGTGAGCACCGCCGCACCCAGCACCGGCCCGAGGAACAGGGTGGAGCCGCCAACGAAGGTCTGCAGCACCACCTGGGACGAGATCGCCATGGAGAAGATGTTGTAGTTGGCCGTCTCCTGGGACATGGCCATGAGGCCGCCGGCAACGCCGGAGAACATGGCGGAGATGCCGAACACCAGCACCTTGGTGCGGTGGGGATCAAAGCCCATGAAGCGCACGCGCTGTTCGTTGTCCCGGAGCGCCAGCGTCAGCCGGCCGAAGGGCGTCAGCGTGTAGGCATAGAGCAGGCCGATGGACACGACGACCCAGGCGAGCGTCACATAGTAGACTTCGAGGCTCGTGCCGAATTCCAGCCCCCAGGACGGCATGCGCATGGAGGAAAGACCGGCCTCGCCGCCGAAGAGACCCTGCCAGTGCGGAGCAATCGCATGCAGAAGCTCGGCGAGTGCCAGCGTCACCAGCGAGAAATAGACCCCGGTGCGCTTGGCGGCGAAATAACCGGCGCCGAGACCGGAGAGGAGGCCGACGCCGGCACCCGCCAGCGGCAGAAGGGCGGTCGGGAAATTGAAGCCGTTCTCGATCGCCAGCATCAGATGCAGCACGGCAAAGGCGCCGAGGCCATAATAGGCGGCGTGGCCGAAGGAGAGCATGCCCCCCTGCCCCATGAGCAGGTTGAAGGCGGCCGCGAACAGCGCGGCAATCAGCATGTTGGTCAGGGTGTTCTGCCAGCCGAGGCCCAGGAAGGGCGGCAGGGCGACCAGAACGGCGGCGGCAATCAGGGCGAGGAGAAGTCGGGTCATGGCGTCGTCCTCAGTTCCGCGAACCCATGAGACCCGCCGGACGGACCAGCAGCACGATCAGCATCATCAGGAAGGGCACGGTGCCCGAGGCTGACGAGAGCGTCAGCGTCAATGGCCCGCCGATCGCCTCGGCCACGCCGCCCAGACCGACGACGCCCAGGAGGCCGGCAATCGACCAGTCGAGACCGACGGCAAAGGAGGTGAAGATGCCGATGAGGAGCGAGGCGACCAGCGAGCCTTCCAGCGAACCGAGGCCGCCGACCACCACCACCACGAACACGATGACCCCGAGATCCAGCGCCATGTTCGGGTTGGTGGGATAGAAGGCACCCGCCACCGCGCCGCCGAGACCCGCCAGCGCGGCGCCGGCCCCGAACACGCCCATGAACACCAGCGGCACATTGTGGCCGAGCGCCTCGGCCATCTTCGGCAGCCGCTCGGCGCCACGCACGATGATGCCGATGCGCGTCTTCGTCAGCACGATCAGCAGCGCCGCGAACATCGCCACCGCCACCAGACCGATGAACAGCCGGTAGAAGGGATAATTGGTGCCGAACACCGTGAAGGCCGAGAAGTTCAGTTCGGCCGGCATCTGGTAGTTCACCGGGAAATCGCCATAGAAGAGCTTCACCAGCTCCTCGCAGATCAGCGCGATGCCGAAGGTGAGCAGCAGCTCATGGGCATGGCCATGGCGATGCACCCGGCGCAGCAGGGTGCGCTCGATGATGACGCCGACCACGCCGACCATGAGCGGCGCGACGATCAGGCCGACCCAGAAATTGAACATGCCTGACAGAGTGTAGGCGAAATAGGCCCCGAGCATGTAGAACGACGCATGGGCGAAGTTCAGGACGCCCATCATGCCGAAGATCAGCGTCAGGCCGGCCGAGACCATGAACAGCAGCATGCCGTAAATGGCCCCGTTCAGAAGAGACAGGGTGACGAATTCCATGAGCGGTCTCCGGACGAGGGCACCGGGGAGAAAAAGGGTGCCGGCGGCGGCAAGCCGCCGGCACAAGTTGCCTCAGGAGGGACGCTTCATCTGGCAGGAATCCTGCGCCGGATAAGTCGCCTGGTCGGCCGGGATGACCTTCACCGGCTTGAAGCCCATGTCGGTGCCATCGACCGGGTACTTCACATCCCTGGAGACTTCCGACACCACCACCGGCAGCAGTACCTGATGATCGGCCTTGCGCATGGAGAGCGTGCCGATGTCGGTGTCGAGGGTGACGCCTTCCAGGGCCAGCGCGATCTTGTCGGCGTCGACCTTGCCGCCCTTCACGCTGGTGGCGTCGAGCGCCTTGCCTAGCATGGTCAGGCCGTTGACGGTGCCGGGCTCGACATAGGTCGGCAGATGACCGGTCACGGTCTCGTAGTCCTGCGGGAAGGAGGTCCTGGACAGCTCGATATTGTAGGGGTGCGCCACATAGTGGCCGAGGGCCACCGGGCCGGCATTGCCGATATTGCCGGGCTGATCGAGGAAGGCGGTGCCGAAGCGCACCTTCAGGCCGGCGTCACCGGTCGCCTTCATCAGCAGCAGCAGATCGTTGGACCAGTTGCCGGTGATGACGGTATCCGGCTTGGCGGCCTGGATCTTGGCGACGAAGGGCGAGAAATCCTGGATGCGGTTGACGTCGTGCAGCACGGTTTCCACGACCTCGTAGCCGCCGCGCCTGGCATCGGCCTCGATGGCCGCCTGCATGTCCTGGCCCCAGGAATAGTTCTGGTTGATCGAGTAGACCCGGGTGCCCAGCGTCTCCTGATCCTTCATCACCGACACCAGCGCGCCAACGCGGATCGGCGCCGTGGTGGTGAAGCGGAAGGCGTGGAAGTGGCACTTGTCGCCGGTCAGCTCCATGGCTTCGCCGCCGACATTCAGGAACAGCACTTCGCTGCCCTTGTTGCGCAGATTGTGCTTGCGCACATCTTCCGAAATCTGGCCGGCAATGGCCGAGGACGAGCCCTGAATGACGATGTTGGCGCCGTCGGCCACCGCCTGCTTGAACTTGGCGGAGGCGCCGGCGGTATTGCCGCCACTGTCATATTCGGTGACGATGATCGGCTCGCCATTGTAGCCACCGGCCGCATTCAGCTTGTCGATGACATAATGGGAGGCCGTGGCATAGAGCCGGCCGGTGGAGGTCTGGGAGCCCGAGAGGCTCTCGATGATGGCGATCTTCAGCGGATCGGCGCTCGCCAGCGCCGTGGTACCGAGAAGCGAGGCGGCAGCAAGGGCAGTCGCGACAACGGCTTTCATGGACCCTGTTTCCTCCAGGTTCTTCGTTTCTTTGTCGGTGGGTCTCCCCCGGCCCGGACGATGCCGGACCGGATCCCGGATGGCCCGGCCGCCCCGAAAGGGCGCGCCGGACATGGCTCCGCCCGCGGCGGAAAATCGGGGGGACCGATCATCCGCAGGGATTGGGAGCCGGACGGGCAGGCGTGCCGGCGGCGGATCAGCCGCCGGTCACGAAGGCGGCGATGGCGTCGAGCTGACCTTCGATCATCGCCAGCCCTTCATGGGTGCGGCAGCCGCGGGCAGCGGCAGCCGCCAGAAGCGGGGTCACCGGCGGGTTCATCACCACTTCGGCAACGAGGGTGCGCGGCTCCAGCCGCTCCGGATCGAGCGGCAGGGCATCCCCGGGTTTCAGCCCGAGGGAGGTGCCGTTGATGACGAGATCGAAACCGGCCGGATCGGCGGGCCCCGCCGCAACGCGGACCGCGGGAAAGGCCGCGGCGATCTTCTCCGCCAGCGCTTCCGCCCGGGCCGGGGTGCGGTTGGCGATCACCAGACGGGCAACGCCCGCGCGAGCCAGCGCCACGGCGACAGCAGATGCCGCCCCGCCCGCCCCGACCAGCAGCACCGAGAGGCCTGCGGGATCAATGCCCGCCGTGCGCAGCCCGGCGACGAAGCCGACGCCATCCAGCATCTCGCCGGCCCAGCGGCCATCAGGCAGGCGCCGGAGCACATTGGCGGCACCGACGAGGCGGGCCTCGGGGCCAAGTTCGTCACAGAACGCGACGACGGCTTCCTTGTGCGGCACCGTCACCACGAGGCCGGAGAGAGAGCGGATCTTCGCGAGACCGGCGAGGGCTGCGCCGAGATCGGCCGGCCCCACATGCATGGGCAGGATCACCGCATCGATCCCCAGCGCCTCGAAACGCGGGTTCAGCACCTGCGGCGTGCGCACATGATGGATGGGATCCGCCAGAATTCCGACAAGGCGCGTGGCGCCAGTCACGTCCCGCATCGATCGTCTCTCCCCTCGGTGTGGCTTGTCCCGGGCCCATTCTGGCTCCGGTCTCCCGCCTCCGGCCACGAACCACCGGTTCGGGAGGCCACATCCGCTTTGTCGTTGCGCATTACCTAGCAGATGATAAACTCATCTGACAAGCGGACTTTTCATATCCCCGCTTCGGGTGCCCCGAGAGGCACCCCAACAGACTGATAACAAACGGCTTCGAGAGCCGGACGAGGAAACGGGATACCCACGAGAATGGCTGATTTTTCGGGTCGGACGGCCGTCATCACCGGCGCCAATGGCGAGATTCCGCGGGCAATCGCGACCCTTCTGGCGGCAGCCGGCGCGCGGCTGGTGCTGACCGACATCGAGACCGGCCCGCTTGCCGGCTTCGCCACCGGCCTTGCCGCCGAGACGCTGGTCTGCCGCCATGACGTGACCGATCCGGCCGCCGCCGACGCCGTGGCCGCGGCCGCCGCCGCGCGGTTCGGCGCCGTCGACATGGTGGTGACGGGGGCCGGGCTCTATCAGCATCTGGCGCTCGGCGACATCACCGATGCGAAGTGGCGCACGTCGATTGCGGTCAATCTGGATGGCGTGTTCTTCACCATCCGCGCCCTGCTGCCGCATCTCTCCGAGGGCGCCAGCATCGTGAACATCACCTCGGTTGCCGGCCATCGCGGCAGCCCGGACCACACGCCCTATGCCACCGCCAAGGGCGGCGTGCTGACCATGACCAAGAGCCTTGCCCAGGAGCTGGGGCCGAAGGTGCGGGTGAATGCGGTGTCCCCCGGCCTCATCGACACGCGGATGATGCAGGCCCTCGACCCGGACCGGCGTGCGCGCATGATCGCGACGACACCCCTGCGGCGTCTCGGCACGGCCCATGAGGTCGCCGAGGTTGTGGCCTTCCTCTGCGGCCCGGGGGCTGCCTATATCACCGGGGAAACCATTCACGTGAACGGCGGGCTCTTCATGGTCTGACGACCGCGGACGGAACGGGGATCGGGGAGACAGGAAAAAGCGATGCCGGCAGGACGGGAGATCATTCCGCGCTCGGGCACCTTGCCCGAAGAGGTGGCGCGGCGGCTGCGCGAGCGCATCGAAGGCGGCGAGCTGAAGCCGGGCGAGCAGCTGCCCACCCAGCAGGAGCTGAGCGCGGCCTATGGCGTCAGCCGGCCGGTGGTGCGGGAGGCGATTTCCCTCCTGAAATCGGAGGGCCTCGTCACGGCCCAGCAGGGCCGCGGCCAGTTCGTCAATGCCGATGGCAACCGGGTGTTTCGCCTGACGCCGGATCTGACCGACGCCAAGGACCTGATCCTGCTCCTCGAATTCCTGATGTCGGTGGAATCGGCGGCCGCTGCCCTGGCCGCCGAGCGCCACAGCCCGAAGGAACTCGCCGCCATCCGCGCCGCCCTCGATGATCTCGGCGCGGCGATCACCCGCGGCGAACCCGGGGCGGACGAGGACATGCGCTTCCATCAGGCGATCCTGAAGGCCGCGCACAACCACTATTTCGACAAGTTCGGGGAATTCCTCGAAAATCAGGTGCGCCGCCTCATCCGCGCCGCCCGCTCCAACACCGCCCGTCTGGGCGGCCTGACCCTGGAAGTCCACAAGGAGCATGTGGCGATCTATGAGGCGATCGCCGCCGGCGACAAGGACGGCGCGGCGGCGGCGGCCTCCGTCCATCTGGTCAATGCCTGCGCCCGGCTGAAACAATATCAGGGCAAGGGCGCGCGCAGCGCGAAGGCGTAGCCTTGCTCCTCCCTCTGCACCCCGCCGCCCCACGCGGCCGGGGCGCGGAAAGGGCTTGATTTTATCGAACGGACCGGGAACGATCGCCGCACCGGAGGTTTTGTCCCATGCCGTTCGTCTCCCCGCTCACCACCCGGGCCGACCCGCTGAATGACGGGCGCCAGTCGGCCCGCGCCCTTGATGTGCGCCGCGGGGTGATGCGGTGGCTGGCGGCCCATGATTTCACCGCCCTGCCCGAGCTGACGCTGGCCAATGGCCGGCGCGCCGATCTTCTCGCCATCGGGCCGAAGAGCGAAATCTGGATCATCGAGATCAAGTCGTCGCTGGCCGATCTTGCCGCCGATCACAAATGGCCGGACTACCGCCCCTTCTGCGACCGGCTGTTCTTCGCCACCCTGCCCGATGTGCCGGCCGATCCCTTTCCCGACGCGGCCGGTTTTCTGGTCGCCGACGGCTTTGCCGCGGAACTCATCCGCGAGGCGCCGGAACACCGGCTGCCGGCGGTCGCCCGCAAGGCGCTGGTGTTCTCGATCGCCCGTGCGGCCGCCGGCCGCCTCGCCTTCCTGGCCGATCCGACCGCCTCGGTCGCCCGGGGCTGAGGCAGGCTGTCCGCCCGGCCCCGCCGGTCACCCGCGTCGGGAGAGCGCCAGCCAGCCGGCGATCGCCAGAATCAGCGCCGCCATCCCGCCCGAGAAGACGACCACCCCCGGCCAGCCATCGGCATGCCAGAACCAGCCGCCCATCGAGCCCATGATGCTGGAGCCGGCATAATAGGCGAGCAGATAGAGGGAGGCGGCATGGCTCTTGTTGGCCTCCGCCAGCCGGCCCACCCAGCCGCTCGCCACCGCATGCACGGTGAAGAAGCCGATGGTGAGCAGCACCACGCCGACGATGATGACGGCAAGTGGCGCCATGAGGGTGATGGCGAGGCCGGCGAGCATGCCGACGGCACCGAGCGCCACCACGCCCGCGCGCCCGAACCGGTCGGCCAGGAAGCCGGCGGTGGGCGATGCCACCATGCCGAACAGATAGGCGAGGAAGATCAGGCCGATCTGGCTCTGGTCGAGATCATAGGGCGGCGCGATCAGCCGGAAGCCGGCATAATTGTAGACCGTGACGAAGGCGCCCATGGACAGGAAGCCGGTGGCAAACAGTAGCGGCAGCGCCGGATGCCGGAGGTGCGCGCCCCACGCCTTCAGGTGAAATCCGAGGCCGAGGCCCGGCCGGCGGACAAAATTGCGCGAGGCCGGCAGCAGGAACACGAAGGCGATGGCGATCAGGAGGTCCAGCACCGCCATGGCGCCGAGCGCCGTGCGCCAGTCGGAATGCTGCGTCAGGATGCCGATCAGCACCCGGCCGCTCATGCCGCCGAGCGCGGTGCCGCCGACATAGAGCCCCATGGCGGCGCCCAGCCGCTCCTTCGGCATTTCCTCGGCCAGATAGGCCATGGCCACCGCCGGCACGCCGCCGAGCACCAGCCCTTCCAGGGTGCGCACCGCCAGCAGCAGATGCCATTCGACGGTGATGGCGGCCACCAGATTGAGGATGGCCGCGGCAATCATCGACACGAACATCAGCCCGCGCCGGCCGAAGGATTCGGAAATCGCGCCGGCGCACAGGATGGCGATGGCCAGCGCCCCGGTGGTCATGGAGAGGGCGAGCGAACTCGCCGCCGGCGACACCGAGAAGGCCTGCGACAGCTCCGGCAGGATGGGCTGGGTGCAGTAGATCAGCGAGAAGGTGGCAAAGCCCGCCAGGAACAGGGCGACGCGGATGCGCAGCAGCCGTCCGTCCGCAGGCAGGGCGGCCGGAACGGGCGAAGCGCCGGCCGGCGGCGCGCGGTCCTCGAATGCGGTCATCAGGTCCGGATCTCTTCTGGCCGCCGGGTCGGCGGCTCCGGGTCCGCGGGGAACGCCCCCGGCGGAGCCGCCCCGGCGGACGGGGCAGTCCATTTTGCATAGCACCAAATGCGCGCCGCCGGGGACAGGCGGCCGGAAAATCGACCGCCCTTGCGGATACCGCCAACGGTGTCATGCTGGAGGGCGAGCGCCGGGGCACGGACACCGAAGCGCTGCGGCAGCTGGCGGGAGGTTCCGGGTGATGCTTCTTTCCCATCATGGCAAGTCTCCCGTGGTCGATCCCACGGCCTGGGTCGCCACGGATGCCACCGTGTGCGGCGATGTCGAGCTGGGGCCCGGCACCCGCGTGCTTTCCGGCGCCCGGGTGATCGGCGAGGCCGGTGGCCGCGTCCGCATCGGCCGGGAGTGCATCGTGCTGGAAAATGCCGTGGTGCGGGCCGGCCCCCGCCATGCCTGCGTCGTCGGCGACAACTGCCTGATCGGCCCCAATGCCCATGTGATGGGCGCGCATCTGGAGCCGCAGGTGTTCGTCGCCACCGGCGCCGCCGTCTTCCACGGCGCCCATCTCGGCCGCGGCACCGAGGTGCGCATCCATGCGGTGGTGCATCTGCGGACCCGGCTGGCCCCGGGGGCGACGGTGCCCATCGGCTGGATCGCCGTCGGCGACCCGGCGGAAATCCTGCCGCCCGACCGCCATGCCGAGATCTGGGCCCGGCAGGCCCCCCTCAACTTTCCCCTCACCGCCTACGGGCTGGAACGCTCCACCCCGGACCTGATGGTCGCCATCACCCGGCGGCTGTCGGAGGAATATGCCACCCACCGCGACGACGACATCCTGCCCGACTGACCCGCGCTCACGTCCCGGCCGGGCGGGCGCCGCGCTGGCGGCCCTGCCGCTGCAGCCAGGCCTTGAACTGCATGGCGGCCTCCACCGTCACCCGGCGCTCGGAATGGACGATCCAGTAGCTGTCCCGGGTGGCGACCGGCCCGCCGAAGGGCAGCCAGAGATCGCCCCGGGCAAGCTCGGCCTCGACATATTGCACCGGCACCACCGCCAGCCCGAGACCGGCGACCGCGGCCGAAATCAGCATCTCGCTCTGGGGCAGCCGCACGCCGCGGATGGCGCCGGCATGGGGCACGCCGGAGCCGCGCAGCCAGGTGAGCCAGAGATCCGGCCGGCTGGCATTCTGAAGCGTCGGCAGGCGATCGAAATCGAGCCGCTCCAGAAGCGGCCCCGGTGGCAGGAGCCGCGGCGCGGCCACCACCACAAGCTCCTCCGGAAACAGCTCGAAGGCAAGCGCATGCTTCCACGAGCCCGAGCCGCGCAGGATCGCCACATCGATGCGGGTGGATTCGAAATCGATCTCGCCGGTGGTCGTCACCACTTCCACCACCACATCCGGATTGGCCCGCAAGTAGCTGTCGAGACGGGGGGCGAGCCAGCGGCTGGCAAGCGTCGGATGGGTGCAGACGAGAAGCGCATCCTCCAGGGTGCGCCCGCGCACGGTGTCGATCGCCGCCTGCTCGATGCGGTCGAGGGAGCCCGACACCTCCTTCAGGAAGGCGGTGCCTGCATCGGTCAGGATCAGGCGCGAGCCGATGCGCTCGAACAGCTTCACCCCCAGAAAGGCTTCCAGATTGGAAACCTGCCGGCTGATGCCGCTCTGGGTGATGGCCAGATCCTCGGCCGCCCGGGTGAAGCTCACATGCCGGGCCGCCGCCTCGAAGGCCACCAGCGCCGACAGCGAGGGAAGGAATCTGCGCATCCGCTCCGCACTCCGGTCCCCATGACGAATAATCATGCGGGCGTGAGAATTTCCGTGCTTCGTTTCCCGGCCGGGCTCTGGCATCCCTGTCTGATACCAGCCGCACGAAGTGCTGACCGCACCCGCGCGCCTGAAGAACAGCGGATTTCCCATATGTCCCAAGGATATGGAAAATCTGCATCGGAATGCCGAAGAATCCTCTTCGCGGATCTTTGGCATGATGCCGGAGGTCCGTCACAGGCTGTCTCCGGCCTCCCCCTGCCGATTTCTCATGCCCTTGGGGGCAGACGGGAAATCGACCGCCCGTCCGGGTCCCCCGCCATCGGCGGGCGGTGTCCCGGGCAGGACTGCCACGCCGCCGGAGCCGGCCCGCAAGGCCGCATCCGCCGGCGCCCCTCGCCCCCCGCCCCCGCCGCGGACCGGGTCCACGCCGGGTCGCGGGGCATGATCCGTGTGTCATGCTCCCCTTAGCCGGCCTGCCCGCTCCCGAGCAAGGAGGGTGCCAGCCCTTCCGCCGGAGCCTGCCGATGTCGCAGCCTGTCTCCCGTCATGTGGTGGTGATCGGTGCCGGAATCATCGGCGCCGCCACCGCCGAGGCCCTCATCCGCGATGGCCACCGCGTCACCCTCGTCGAGCCCGGCTTGCCGGGCGGCGAGCAGGCGGCCAGCTTCGGCAATGGCGCCTTCCTCAGCCCGGCCTCCATCATGCCGATGTCGACGCCGGGCATCTGGATGAAGGTTCCGGGCTATCTTCTTGATCCGGCCGGGGCATTGACCATCCGCTGGCGCTTCCTGCCGCGGCTTCTGCCCTGGCTCGTGCGCTTTCTGCTGGCCGGGGCGACCCGGGCGCGGGTGGAGCGCACCGCCGCCACCCTCGCCAGTCTGCTGGAGGAGGCCCCGGCGCTGCACCGGGATCTGGCCGACCGCATCGGCCGGCCCGAGCTGATCCGCCATGACGGCCTCGTCTATGCCTACGCCGACCGGGCGGCCTTTGCCGCCGAGGGGCTCGGCTGGGAGCTGCGCCGGCGCCATGGCGTGCGGATGCAGGAGCTGGACCGGGAGGCCCTTGCCGCCCGGGTGCCCTCCCTTTCGCCCCGCTATGGCTTCGGCATCCTGCTGACTGATGGCAGCCACTGCACCGACCCGGGCGGCTATGTGGCGGCCCTTGCCGACTGGTGCGTGGCCGAGGGCGCGACCCTGCGCCGGACCCGCGCCACCGGCTTCGACATCGCCGGCGGCCGGCTGCGCG
>JBBSSF010000029.1:0-14929 GCA_038242345.1 Hyphomicrobiales bacterium | reverse complement strand
GGCGATCTCGCTCTTGCCGACGCCGGTCGGGCCGATCATCAGGATGTTCTTCGGCGTCACTTCCTCGCGCAGGCTCTCGTCCAGCTGCTGCCGGCGCCAGCGATTGCGCAGCGCGATGGCCACCGCGCGCTTGGCGGCATGCTGGCCGATGATGTGGCGATCGAGTTCGGAAACGATCTCGCGGGGGGTGAAATTGGTCATGGTGTCGGGGTTCCGGAAACAATGCGGGAAGGGGCGGGCGCGGCGGGCGGCAGCGCCGCCTTCACCCGTCCGTCCGGCAGGAGGGCGAGCACGCCGCGGCGCGCCCTTTCCCAGAAGACGCCCATGAAGAGCACCACGGCGCCGACCAGAAGCACGGCGGTCGCGATGGCGCTGTCGAGGGTCAGATCGGCCTGATGGGCAATCCAGCCGATCGAGATGGCGAGATAGGAGAGGGACGACACCAGCGGCGCTCGCCGGTCGAGAACGAGGGTGACAAGCGCCAGCACGGCAAACAGCGCCAGCACGCCGGCGACCTGGCCGCCGTCGATGCCCTCGGTTTCAAGGAAGCCGAGGCCCATCAGCCCCATGGCGCCATGGACGATCAGCGGCGCGGCCACCAGATGCAGCCAGAAGGCCACATCCGCCCGGCGGGTGCGCCGCGCCGGGTCGCCGGCATCGACCGCGACGGCGACGCCCGCCACCGCCAGACCGAAGCCGAGGGCCACCGGCGCCTCGACAGTTCCCGTCGCCAGCAGCGGCAGCGCGCCGAAGAGGGCGCAGCCGACCCCGACGGCAATGCCGCCGGCGCTGACGGGCGTGCGGAAACGCGCCCCGAACAGGGCGCTGGCCGCAGCCCCGACGAGACCGGCGAGGATCAGCGGACCGGCATCGGCCGCCGTCGCATCCGGAAACAGCGGATCCACATCCGCCCCCGTCAGCACCGCCACGATCGCCGAGACGACGAAGCCGACGGCCAGCACCAGCATGGGCAGGCGCAGCCCGGGCCGCAGCGCCCGCAGGGCTTCGGCGACGATCCAGGCCAGCGGCGCGGCGGCAAAGACGAGGCCCAGCACCGCCGGACCGGCCAGAAGCAGCAGCACGCCGACGGAAACGAAGACCTCGTTGAAGTTGCGGGCGACATCCACCACTTCACCGCGCCGGTCCGCATCCGGCCCGTCCTCCCGGGCGGCCAGAAAGGCCGCGAGCCGATCGGCTGTCGCGACATCCAGAATTCCGGCAGAGACGGCGGCCGCGAGGTCAGCCCGCCGCATCAAGCTTCTCCAACGTCACGTTGGTGTTGGTGTAGACGCAGATGTCGGCAGCAATCGCCATGGCGCGGCGGGCGACCGTCTCGGCGTCGAGATCCGTGGTCATCAGGGCGCGGGCGGCGGCCAGGGCATAATTGCCCCCGGAGCCGATGCCGGCGACGCCATCCTCGGGCTCCAGCACGTCGCCATTGCCGGTGATGACGAGGGTGTGGTCCTTGTCGGCCACGATCATCATGGCTTCCAGCCGGCGCAGATAGCGGTCGGTGCGCCAGTCCTTGGCGAGTTCCACCGACGCCCGCACCAGCGAGCCGCGGAACTGCTCCAGCTTGGCATCCAGCCGCTCCAGGAGGGTGAAGGCATCGGCCGTCGCCCCGGCGAAGCCCGCCAGCACCTGCCCGTGATAGAGGGTGCGCACCTTGCGGGCCGTCGCCTTGATGACGGTCTGGCCGAGGGAGACCTGGCCATCCCCGGCCACCACCACATGGCCGCCCTTGCGGACCGTCACGATGGTGGTTCCGTGCCAGAGGCGGGAGCTGTCGTCTGCGTTCATCGGAGGCCCGCTTTTCTTCGGAAGGCGGGCCGCGCGGGTCCGCCGGAGAGGAGGAAGTCGGCCTTATGTAGGCGTCCCGGCGGGTTCCGCAAAGCCCCGCCCGGAGCGGGCCCTGTCTGTCCCGCCCGCGCGACGGCTCCCCGGCCGGCTCAGGCCGGCGCCCGCGGGCGCCAGCGCTGGGCGATCAGGATGCCCGTGAGGATCAGGGTGTAGCCGACCGCATGATACATGGCGAAGCGCTCGCCGAGGAACAGGATGGCGAACAGCGAGCCGAACACCGGGATCAGGTGGAAATAGGGCCCCGCCCGGTTCGGCCCGATGAGCTGGACGCCGCGATTGAAGAAGAAGGTGGCGGCGATCGACGGGAACAGCACGAAATAGACCAGCGCCGTGATGGTGAAGGGCGTCAGCTCGAAGCTGCGGCCGCTGCCGTGCTCGTAGAGGGCGAAGGGGACGAGCATCGCCCCGCCGACGCCGAACAGGATGACCGCGAGCGAGGCCGAGCTGATGGCCGGCCGCTTCTTCAGAAGCGCGGAATAGAGCGAATAGCAGAGGATGGCCGCCATCACCCAGAGATCGCCGGGATTGAGGGCGAGCCCGATCAGCCGCTCGACCGAGCCGCGGGCGATGATGGTCATGACGCCGGTCAGCGACGTCAGGATGCCGACCGCCTGGCCGACGCTCAGCCGGTCGCCGAAGATCAGGAAGGAGAAGGCGGCGATCAGCAGCGGCCCGAAGGACTGGATCAGCACGCCATTCACCGCCTCGGTATATTGCAGGCCGATATAGGCGAAGGTGTTGAAGGCCCCGATGCCACAGGCGCCGAGGATCAGGAGGATCGGCCAGGAGTGCTTCACGATCGGCCAGTCGCGCTTCAGCGCCCCCCAGGTGAAGGGCAGCGTCAGCACGAAGGCCCCCACCCAGCGCAGGCACGCCGTCGACACCGGCGGCATGTGGCCGGCGATCGCCCGGCCGAGGGTGAGATTGCCGCCCCAGAACAGGGTGGTCAGGATCAGGAGAAGGTGCGGCTGGGAGAAGAACCAGTCGAAGGGCCCCGCGGCCTTCTGGGTCTGCCGGGTCATGGCGGTATCCGGGAAGCTGGACGGGCCCGACAGGAACCGTCGCCCCCGGGCCGGCTGGGCACGGGCGGACAGGCGATCCCGGAACGGGCAAAATCGGGGGGCCGGACGCCGGGTCCGGACCAGGGCGGGCGCATCCGGCCGCGGGAGACGCCGGGCGCCTCCGGTCATGTCCCGAAGAAGGCGCAGCCACCGGCCGCGGTCCGTCCGGAAAACTTCCCGGCCGCCGCGCTGTTTCCCGCGACAGGCGCGGACCGGCATTCTAGGCGAGCGGCCAGGCCTTTGCCAGCGTCCGGTTGCCGGTCAGCCGCGGCCTGCGATGCACCCTCCCGGCAGGACCGCCGGCCGCTGTTTCACGTGGAACACCGGCTCCGCGGAACCCGTCCGCAGTCCACCGGATCGTCCCCGTCCGCCGGTCCGCTCCTCCCCGTCCGGAAGCTGGCCGAAAAGGCCTGTCGCAAAAGGAGATTGCCGCCGGAAAGCGGATCGTCCCGCCGCGTGCGGACCCGCATTGGTCCTTTCCGGAACTGCGTCCGCTTTGCAAGTTTCGGGACAATCGAATGATACCAGGCGCACGAAGTGCTGACCGCACCGTGCGCCTGAAGGATAGAAGATTTCTTATATGCACCAATGGCATGAGAAATACGCATCGGAATACCAAAGGATCCTTTTCAAGGACCTTTGGTATGATTCCAGACAGCAAATTTTCTTGATCGCTCCCGCCGCCGGGATCAATGTGCCGCCCTTCGGACAGGACGCTGCCGCACTGCGGCAGCCGGCAGGGAGATGGGCCATGGCGGGACGGGCACGGAGCGGGATCGCATTCGCGGCGCTGCTCTCAGGCGGGATGCTCCTCTCGCCGCCCGGGATCGCGCGGGCCGGAGATGCACCGGCCGGGAAGGATCCGGCGCTGGTGCAGCTGGGCTCCGATCTCTTCCACGACAGCAGTCTCTCGAGGAACCGCACCCAGGCCTGCGCCACCTGCCACATGCCCGATGCCGGCTTCGTCGACCGGCGCGATCTGGCCGACACCGGCATGGCGGCCTCGCTCGGCGATGACGGCACCTCCGTCGGCAGCCGCAACGCACCGACGGCGAGCTATGCCGCGCTCAGCCCGCCCTTCCACAGGAATGCCGAGGGCAAATATGTCGGCGGCCAGTTCCTCGATGGCCGCGCCGCGACCCTGGAGGAGCAGGCCGGCGGCCCGCCCCTCAACCCGGTGGAAATGGGCATGCCCGACAAGGCCGCCGTGGTCGCGCGGCTGGCCGAGAACCCGGACTATCAGACCCGCTTTGCCGCTCTCTTCGGCGCCGACATCTTCGGCGACAGCGACCGGGCCTATGACGCCATGACGAAGGCGATCGCCGCCTTCGAGCGCACGCCGGACTTCCAGCCCTTCGACAGCCGCTATGACCGGGCGCTCCGCGGCGAGATCAAACTGACGGATCAGGAAGAACTCGGCCGCGTCCTGTTCTTCTCGAACCAGTTCACCAACTGCAATCTCTGTCACCAGCTGAAGAAACCGGGCGGGCAGGAAGGCGAGACCTTCTCGAACTACCAGTATCACAATATCGGCGTGCCGGCGAACCCGGCGCTGACCGCCGTCCATGGCGCCGGAAAGCCGGATCCGGGGCTGGCCGAGAACCCGAATGTGGCCGACAAGGCGGCCGAGGCCGGCAAGTTCAAGGTGCCGAGCCTCAGGAATGTCGGCGTTACCGGGCCCTACATGCACAATGGCGTGTTCAAGGACCTGCGCACCGTCATCCTGTTCTACAACAAGTACAACAGCATCGCGAAGCGCCGGCAGATCGACCCGGAGACGGGCAAGGAATGGGATCCGCCCGAGGTCGCCGACACCATCTCCCTGACCGAGCTGGAAACCGGCCCCGCCCTCGACGACAAGCGCATCGACGCCCTCGTCGCCTTCCTCAAGACCCTCACCGACCAGCGTTATGAAGCCCTTCAGGCGGAGATCGACGCCGCGGCGGCAGCGAACGCGGCGGGGAAGTAGGGGGCCGGCTTCTTTCGGGGGCCTCTGCCCCCGAAGCCGCAGACCGGGAGGCAGAGCCCCCCGGACCCTGCCCTTTTTCGTCAGATCAGGCGCCCTGGGCCAGGAGCTTCAGCGCAGCCTCGTGCACGCGCGGGTCGCCGCTCGCCACCACCTGGCCACCATCCAGCGCCGAACCGCCGGTCCAGTTCGTCACCGTGCCGCCGGCGCCCTCGATGATCGGGATCAGCGCGGCGATGTCATAGGTCTTGAGGCCGCATTCGACGCAGAGATCCGCCTGCCCCGCCGCCACCATGGCATAGCCATAGCAGTCGGTGCCGAAGCGGACATGGCGCACCGAGCGCGCGATGCGCTCATAGGGCGGCGCCTCGGGACCGGTGAACAGCGTCGGCGAGGTGGTCAGCGTCAGCGCCGACGCCAGATCGGCACAGGCCCGGGTCTTCAGCGCGCCCGTCCCGGTGGGGCCGCTCCAGAAGGCCGTGCGGCCATCGCCCCAGAAGCGTTCGCCCACATAGGGCTGGGCCATCAGCCCATGGGTCGCCCGACCGCCCGAGCGCCGGCCGATCAGCACGCCCCAGGTCGGCAGGCCGGCGATGAAGGCGCGGGTACCGTCAATCGGATCGAGGATCCACACCGCCTCGGCATCATTGCGCACGACGCCATATTCCTCGCCGAAGATGCCGTCCTCGGGAAAGCGCGCCGCGATCGCCGCGCGCATCACCTCTTCCGCCGCCCGGTCGGCAACCGTCACCGGATCGAAGCCGCCCGCATCCTTGTTCTCGACCGTCGCGATGTGGCGGAACAGCGGGAGGATCTTCGCACCTGCGAGATCAGCAAGAGTGTGGAGGAAGGCGGTCAGCTCATCGGTCGTGTGCATGGCAGCTATGCAATTCCGCGTCATCACCGGCCCTTGGCAAGGGCCCGGCTCCTGTCGCGGAACCGGCAACCATCAACCAAGGTCCTAATAGGAAAGGCTAATTTCATCATCCGGGGCGACGCCCCGCAGGTGGCAGCCACAGTTTCGCCGGGATCCGGAAAAAACAAAAGGCCCCGTCAGCGACGGGGCCCGCACCTGCGATTGACGTTTGTGCAGTGCACTGTCATAGTCGCCCTCAGACAGCGTGAGCTTGGCTCCGCTGTTGCCCTCCTTGGGCGTTTCCTCCCTAGACTTGGGCCGCCGCTCACAAAGCGTGCGGCCTCTTTTTTTGCCCCCCGGGCTTTCCAGGGGATCCGCCCGGCCTTCTGCCGTCCGGGTCGGATATCCGGCCTGCGCCGCAGGTCCGTGACGGCGAGCACTCTTGCCCGCTCGGCAGCTTCCCGTCGAGGTGCATCTTGCCGCACGTAAAGCGTGCTTTAGCGCGCTCCGGAGCACCCTCCGGAAACGCTCGCCTTCGCGTATGCGGCACCCGGAACGCAGGTGCCCACGTCCCTACCTCTGATCCGGATGCATGGCTGCCATGCCGAATAGCGGGAGACACGGGCTTGCCCCTCCGCCAGGGACATGCCGCAGGCAGTGCCCCCGCCAATGCAAGGGCCTGATTTTCAAAGGAAACCTGGAAATATCGCCAGAGCCCGCCGTCCGGGGTGCGACATCCGCACCACCCGCAGGCAAAGACGAGGCGGGCCCCGCCGAATACGGGACCCGCGCTTGCGATTGACGCTTGTGCAGTGCGGTGCCATAGTCGCGGTCAGACAGCGTGAGCTTGGCTCCGCTGTTGCCCTCCTTGGGCGTTTCCTCCCTAGACTTGGGCCGCCGCTGACAAAGCGTGCGGCCTCTTTTTTTGCCGTCTCGCCCGATCGGGATCGGTGCGGAGGCTGTTCTTTTTGCCGGGTCGCCTATGGCTGACGGCCCCGCCCAAGGACGTCCGCACTCTTGCGCACCGAAGCACGGCGCGTCGAGATGCAATATGTCGCATGTAAAGTGAACTTGAGTTCTATTGACATGTGTCTTTTCAGAGACTTGTCAAATTGAGTCCAATCCCCTCCCCTGCCGGGGACAAAGTTTTCCACGGTCGGGTCTTTTCACCCCTGCCGCGGGAGGGCTGACACGGACCGATTGAATACGAAAAAACCCCGTGCGGGAACGCACGGGGTTCTCGAACAGTCCGGTGCAGCCGGGGCGCGCCCAAGGCGGGCTCCGGCCGCGAATCAGCCCGTCGCGGCGCCGGAGGCGCCGCCCGGACTCATTTCGGCGCCAGCACCATGACGATCTGGCGGCCTTCAAGCTTCGGCTCGGCCTCGACCTTGGAGATCTCGGCGACTTCGTCGCGGATCTTCTCCAGAAGCTTCAGACCGATTTCCTGGTGCGCCATTTCGCGGCCACGGAACCGCAGCGTCACCTTGACCTTGTCGCCATCCTCGAAGAAGCGGCCGATGGCCTTCATCTTCACCTCATAATCATGGGTGTCGATGTTCGGGCGCACCTTGACTTCCTTGACCTCGACGGTCTTCTGCTTCTTGCGCGCCTCGGCCGCTTTCTTCTGCGACTGGAACTTGAACTTGCCGTAGTCCAGAATCTTGCAGACGGGCGGAACCGAATTCGGCGCGATCTCGACGAGGTCCATACCCGCCGCTTCCGCGAGCGAAATCGCCTCGAACGTGGGAACGACGCCGCGGTTGTTGCCTTCCGCGTCGATGAGCTGAACCTGCGGGATACGGATTTCCCGGTTGACGCGCGGCCCTTCCTTGGAGGGCGGAGGCGCTCGGAACGGACGACGAATGGTCGTGGTCTCCTCTGACGTTACGGTTCACGGCCGCATCCGGGCCGGTCCGCCTTCCCCCCGGGAAAGATGACCGACCAGACATGCGGTTCGTCCCCCTGTCGGCCCGTTCACACCGGCGCGCGATCCGGACATGGCCAGGGAGACCCGGTTTCGCGGCGACCCCACTGCCCATTCAGACAAGCGGACCATGCGCGAAACGTGCGAAACTCTTTTCCGGTTCCGTCCCCCTGTCTGGAAGACGATGCCGGTCCGGCAGGCCCCGTCCGGACATCCTCAACGGATGCTCCGGCCACAGCCCCGATCCGACAGGCGCCATCCGCACAAACGGAAACGGCCCCCCGGACCTCAGGTCGCGGAGAGCAGCTCGCGGACGAATGCCGCGCTGACGGAACACGCTGATAAAATCCCGGCAAACGGGCTGAAAGTCAATGTCTGACCGCAAGCCGGATTCCCGCTCCCTGCCGGTCCTTGTCACCGGGCGGCAAGGGGGCATGTCCTCCCCGCATTGACGACGCCTCTTGCGGAGCGTCGCCAGCGGGGGCACAGTCCACCACATGATCGCGAAACGCAAGAGCTTCGAGCCCGGGCACCGGCGGAAATTCCTGGTGGTGATCGATGACACCCGGGAGTGCGATTGCGCCCTTGTCTATGCGGCCAAGCGGGCCGAGCGCACCGAGGGCGCGCTCGTGCTGCTGCATGTCATCGTGCCCGAGTCCGCCCAGCAGTGGCAGGGCGTCGAGGAGATCATGCGCGCCGAGGCCTTCGACGATGCCCGCGCCCTTCTCGGCCGTGCCGTCGACCGCGCCCGGGCGATCGCCCGGGTGGAGCCGGAAATCGTCATCCGCGAGGGCCAGCGCGCCGAGGAGATCCTGAAGCTGATCCTCGACGACGAGGACCTTGCCATCCTGGTGCTGGCCGCGGAGCCCGGCTCCGATGGTCCGGGCCCCCTCGTCTCGGCCATTGTCGGCCGCAGCGCCGGCAACTTCCCCATTCCGATCACCATCGTGCCCGGCCATCTGGACACCGGCGCCATCCTCACCATGGCCTGAGGAAGCGGCCGGGGCCCCGGAGAGGGGCCTGAAGAAAGGGCTGTCCGGGCGGGGGAATCCGCCTCTCCGGAACGGCTCGAAAATGGCCGGCCGCACCTCTTGAACCCGCGCGGATCGTCGCTATGTTGTGTTCCGCGCCGACGGGCGCCGGGCGCGCCCCGGATATGGCGCGGCGCCTCGCCCATCGGGCTGCGGGCGGCCACCCAAGCGCGACCGTCGCCTTGCCGCCTCCCCGCCGATGGCCTTCATCCAGCCGGGCCGCCTTGACCGGTCCTTGCTCGGGGAGTTGCCTTCCATGTTCATCCAGACCGAGTCCACGCCGAACCCGCAGACGCTGAAGTTCCTGCCGGGCAAGCCCGTGCTGCCGGACGACACGCGGGACTATCGCTCGGCGGAAGAAGCCGCCGGTTCGCCGCTGGCCCGTCGCCTGTTCGAGGTCCCCGGCATCACCGGCGTGTTCCTCGGCTCCGATTTCGTCTCGGTGACCAAGGGCGATCCCGACTGGAACCATCTGAAGCCGGCCATCCTCGGCGCCATCATGGAGCACTTCCTCTCCGGCGCCCCGGTGCTGGACGATGGCTCGGTGACGGGGGCTGCCGACGACGAGGGCGACTTCGACCCGGCCGACGCCGAGACCGTGGCTGTCATCAAGGAACTGATCGAGGAGCGCGTGCGCCCCGCGGTCGCCAATGATGGCGGCGACATCACCTTCCGGGCCTTCCGCGAGGGCGTGGTCTATCTGGCCATGCGCGGATCCTGCGCCGGCTGCCCGTCCTCCACGGCGACCCTGCGCCACGGCATCCAGAACCTGCTGAAGCACTATATTCCCGACGTGCGCGAAGTCCGCGCCGTCGCCTGATCCGGCCCCGGCCGGATCCCGGATGCCGGAAGTCCCTGAAAAGGACCCTCCGGCAGTTCGATACGGATTTCCCATGTCCCTGGTGCCTATGGGAAATCCGCTGTTTCAGGCGCTAAAGTGCAGTCAGCACTTCGTGCGCCTGACATAAGTCGTCCGGCCGGCCGATCCCGGCCGACGACCCCGACGCCGAAAGCGCCCCTGTTCCCCGCCCGGCCCTCCCCCGGGCGGCTCTTTCCGGTGTTCCTGCTGCCCCGAGGGCCGACATCCGTCCGTCCGGGGCAAGGAGGTCCTTTTCTGCCCGTGGCCCGGGGTGACAGGGCCAGTCCTCACCTCCAACGCGGCCGGTTGTTCCCGCGCCCGTGTCTCGGTGTTCCGTCTTCCCGTTCTTCCTCTGGGGGATGCGCCATGACGCAGCCGCTGTTCGTCTTCGGAACCCTGCTCGATCCCGACCTGGTGTCGGTGGTGATCGGCACCGATATCTCCGCCTTCCGGACGGAACCCGCCCGGGTGCATGGCCAGAGGGCCGTGCGCGCCGCCCATGCGGCCTACCCGATCCTGATCGAGCACCCGGAAGCCGTCACCCACGGCCTCCTCATCCACGGCCTCACCGACGAGCACGTCGAGCGCATCGCCTTCTACGAGACCCACGAGTACGAACTCGGCGACATCCACGTCCATGCCGAGGACGAACCCACCCGGGCCCGCGCCTTCTTCTCCATCGACGCCGTCATCCCGTCCGGGGACGTGTGGAAGCTCGCCGACTGGCAGCGCGCCCACAAGCGCCTCGCCCTCGTCGAAGCCGAACTCGCCCTCGGCCACTTCGGCACCCTCGACCTCGCCGAAATCTCCGCCCACTGGCCGGAGATCACCAAGCAGGCCGTGGCGCTGATGGATGACGCATACGCCGTTGCGGCGGAGTGACGGGCGGATGCGGCGACTTCGGGGGCGACTGCCCCCGATCCCCCGTCGGGGAGGACCAGCCTCCCCGACCCTCCCGTTTTTTTGGCAGTTTTAATGACGACGCGTCAGCGGCTTCTGCTCCGGACTAAAATCGCCAAAGCAGCCCCAGCGGCCCCGACAGTCCGCCGACGCCCTCAGCCAAAAAACTGAAAAATCAGGGGGAGGTTCCGGAGGCTCTGCCTCCGGGCGGGTGCGGGCGGCAGCCCGCCGATGGCCGGTCGCGAAGACGACGCCCGCCAATCAGTCACGCATCCTCAGGATAATCCGTCCACAGCGGATGTTCGCCGAGTGTCCGCACGAAGGCGCGGTGGGCGTCGATTTCGGCCTGGGTCAGGCGGGCGGGCAGCGGCGTGCGGCGGGGGGAGCGGACGGTGGGGCGCAGCGGCCCGAGGCGGCCGCGGGCGTCCTCGTCGCCGACGATGCCGAGAGCGGCCTGCCGGCCACCGACCAGCTCGACATAGACGAGGGCCAGCAGCTCGGCATCGAGAAGGGCGCCGTGCTTGGTGCGGCGCGAGGTGTCGATGCCGTAGCGGGAGCAGAGGGCGTCCAGGGTGTTCTGGGCGCCGGGGTGCTTCTTGCGGGCGATCGCCAGGGTGTCGACGATCTGCTCGCCGGAGATGGCCGGCAGGCCGAGCCGATCGAATTCGGCATTTATCATGCCGCGGTCGAAGGCGGCATTGTGGGCGACGAGCACGCCATCCCCGACAAAGGCGCGGAAGCTCTCGGCGATCTCGACGAATTTCGGCTTGTCCGAGAGGAATTCGGTGGAGAGGCCGTGCACCCGGAAGGCCTCCTCCGGCATCTCCCGCTCCGGGTTGATGTAGACGTGGAAGGTGGCCCCGGTGGGAATCCGGTTGTCGAGCTCGATCGCGCCGATCTCCACCACCCGGTCCGCCCGGAAGTCGAGGCCGGTGGTCTCGGTATCGAACACGATCTCGCGCATGGGGGTCCCTCGATCATGAACCGGCTAACAGAGTTGATATTAGCCGGATAAGGATCAGTCCTTTTCAGGATGTTGTCCGGCCCTGAGATCGCGCAGCACCCGGGCGACGCCGGCTTCCGCCACCTCCAGCCCATGGCCGGTGTCGATGACGAAATCGGCCCGCGCCCGCTTCTCGGCATCGGGAAGCTGACGGGCGAGGATGGCGGCGAACTTCTCCTCCGTCATGCCCGGCCGGGCCAGCACCCGGGCCTTCTGCACCTCCGGCGGCGCGGTGACAACCACCACCGCATCCAGACCGGCCAGCTGGCCGGTCTCGTAGAGCAGGGGAATGTCGAGCACGGCCACGTCGACGCCCTCGGCGCGGGCCTTGGCGAGAAAGGCTTCCTTCTCGGCCCGCACCAGGGGATGGACGAGCGCCTCCAGCCGCTGCATCGCCGCGGCATCGTTCAGCACCCGGGCGGCCAGCGCCGCACGGTCGACGGTGCCATCCGCCGTCGTGCCGGGAAAGGCCGCCTCGATCAGGGGCACCGCCGCTCCGCGATAGAGGGCGTGCACCGTGGCGTCGGCATCGTGCACGGGGGCGCCGAAGAAGCGGAACATGTCCGCCGTCGTCGACTTGCCCATGCCGATGGAACCGGTGAGACCGAGGACGATCATGCGGGCACTCCGAGGTCGGCGAGAATGATGCGGCGCAGCGCGTCCGTCACCACCGGGCGGACGCCGAACCAGCGCTCGAACCCCGGCACCGCCTGATGCAGCAGCATGCCGAGGCCGTCCACCGTCGGATTGCCGCGCCGGCGGGCGGCCGCCAGCAGGGCCGTCTCCAGCGGCACATAGACGATGTCGGTGACGAGAGCGTCTTCCGGCAGGCCGGTCAGGTCGATGACGAGATCGTCCTTGCCCACCATGCCCAGCGCCGTGGTGTTGACCAGCAGCCGCGCATCCGCCAGCACCTTCGGCAGCTCGTCGAAGCCGTGGACGGTGACGACCGAAGGGGCGCCGAGCGGCGCGATGGTCTCGGCCCGCGACAGGGTGCGGTTGACGATGCGGATGGGCGAGAAGCCGCGCCGGGCGAGCGACCAGACGACGGCGCGGGCCGCCCCGCCGGCTCCCAGCACGACGGCCGGCCCGGCGTCGCCATCCCAGCCCGGGGCGCGGTCATCGAGATTTACGAGGAAACCCACCGTGTCGGTGTTGGTGCCGAAGAGGCGACCGTCGTCCAGCCACAGGGTGTTGCAGGCGCCGAGTGCGGCGGCCGCCGGCTCCACCTCGGCGCAGGCGGCAAAGGCCGTCTCCTTGTGGGGAACGGTGACATTGGCGCCGACGAGGCCATGGTCGGCAAAGCGGGCGAACCAGTCAGCCGCACCGTCGGCGGGGAGGGCGATGCGGTCATAACTCCCGGCAATGCCGAGGCTCTTCAGCCAGGTGCCATGGATCAGCGGCGAGCGCGACTGGGCAATGGGCCAGCCGATGACGGCGGCCCTCGGTGCGGATGACATCATTCGGAGAGTTCCCCCAGGTCCCGGAGCCCGGCCAGCAGCGGCAGGAGCGGCAGGCCGAGGATCGCGGACTGATCCCCCTCCACCCGCTCGAACAGCCGGATGGCCGGCCCCTCGATCTTGTATCCGCCGACGCTCTCGGTCACCGCCTCGCCCTCGAAGGCGAGCCACCCGGCGAGAGCCGCATCGGAAAAGACGCGCAGGGTCAGCTGCGGCGAGACCAGCACCCGGGCAACCACTTCCCCGCCGATGGCGAGCGACACCGCCGAATGCAGCAGATGGGTCCGGCCGCGCAGTTCCAGAAGCTGGGCCCGGGCCTCGGCCACATCGGCCGGCTTGACGAAGCGGCGCCCGTCCAGATCCAGCGTCTGGTCGGCGCCGATCACCACGGCCTCGGGAAAACGCGCCGAGACCTCGGCGGCCTTGGCATCGGCCAGCGCCGTGGCGAGCGCATCGGGGCGGATGCCGGCGGCAAGCAGCGGCGTCTCCAGGGCGCGCTCGTCCACCTGCGGCCGCACGACGGAAAAGGCGAGACCGGCCGAGCGCAGCACCGCGGCCCGGGCCGTGCTGCCGGAGGCGAGGATCAGCGGCCGGCTCATGCCTTGCCTCCTCGGCTGTCCACGGGAATGTCGAAGCCCGAAGCCTCGTCGGCGGGGCTGCGCCGCTCCTTCAGCAGCGCCAGGATGGCGGCCGACGCCTCCTCGATGGAGCGCCGGGTGACGTCGATCATCGGCCAGCCCTGATCGGCACAGGTGCGCCGGGTGAAGGCCACCTCCTCGGCCACCGAGCGGCGGTCCACATAGGGCATGGAGTCCGTCGCGGCATTGAGGGCAAGGATGCGGTTCTGCCGGATCTGCACGATGCGCTCCGGGCTCGCCACCAGCCCGACGATCAGCGGCGAGACGGCTCGAAACAGCGCCGAGGGCAGCGGCACCCCGGGGACAACCGGAATGTTGGCCACCTTGATCCCGCGATTGGCGAGATAGATCGAGGTCGGCGTCTTCGAGGTCCGGCTGACGCCCACCAGCACGACATCGGCCGCGTCCAGATCCTCCGGCATCGCCCCGTCATCATGCATCATGGTGAAGTTGAGGGCGTCGATGCGGCGGAAATAATCGGCGTCAAGCGCGTGCTGCTTGCCGATCTTCGGGTTGACCGGCAGGTTCAGATAGGACTGGAACACGGTCACGATCGGGTCGAGCACATCGAAGCAGGGCAGGCCATGCTCGCGGCAGGCGCGGGTCAACCGGTCGGACAGGGCCCGGTCGACCATGGTGAACAGCACGATGCCGGGCGAGTTGTAGATGGCGGCAATCACCTTGTCGAGCTGGCGCTCGTTGCGGACCAGGGGATGCACATGCTCGATCGGCTCCACATCGTCATAGCGGGCGGTCGCCGCCCGGGCGACGGTGGTGAGGGTCTCGCCGGTGGAATCCGACACCAGATGCAGATGGAAATAGGTCGGCAGACTTGTCACGGATTCCATCCCCAGCCCTGTGGACAGACGCGGGGAACCACCCGGCTTTTCCGGGCGCCCGGGCGGGCCTGTGGACAGGGACGCCTTTCTCAACAGGCCGCCCCCCGGTGGAAGACGAAATCCCGCCCGCGGTCAAGAGCGGGGATAAGCCTCTCCCACCTGTCGACGGCGCCCGGGCGCTCCCCCGCTTGTCCACTCCGCCTGCCCGGTCAGCGGCGCAGAAAATTTCTCCTGTCCGGAGAGAGAATTGCGGGAACGGCCGGGCCCCGTCATGCGCCCCTCGTCCACAGGCGGGGACAAGTTCGTCCCCCGGAGTATGCGGACCACGGCGAATGCGGCCGCGAACGGCACATGCTTGTGGAGCCGCGAGGATCCCTGTAATCCAGCGCCTAACAGAAATAGCAAGATCTTCAAGATTCAAGGATTGAAGAAAGGGGCGGGCTGTGGAGCACGCGGTGCGATCCGGAGAGACCGTCCAGCCGGCCTTCCTGAAGGTTCTGGCTGGCGAGCCGCAGTCCCCTCCCCCGCTCTG
>JBBSSF010000028.1:0-15057 GCA_038242345.1 Hyphomicrobiales bacterium | reverse complement strand
CGCAGGCCCAGAAGGGCCGGAGGCGTCAGCGATTTGGAAGGCTGGCGATAGACAGTCCCGCAGGGATGAGCGGGCAGCGAACCTGGAGCAGCGCGGCCCGGCTTTGCCGGGGCGTTGTTGCACAAATCGTTGCTCAGCAAGCTGTAGGCTTGCTGCATGAGCCAGCCCCGTAAGCCCCGCTACCGAACCACCAACTGGAAACAGTACAGCGCAACCCTTAAAGCTCGGGGCTCTTTGACGGTGTGGCTGGACAAGCGCATGTGCTGGTTTGCCGCTGCAAGCGGCAAACGCGGACGCAGTCCGAAGTTCTCTGATGCCGCTATTCAATTTTGTTTAACGCTCAAGAACTTGTTTTGCCTGGCACTCAGGCAAACCACCGGGCTAGTCGAGTCGGTACTGCACTTGTATGGGCTTGCTTGGCCAGTACCGGACTTCAGTACGCTGTGCAGGCGGCAACTCGATTTGAATGTCCAGATTCCGTATACCCGCAGTAAAGTTGGCTTACACCTACTAGTCGATTCAACAGGAATCAAATTCCTGGGTGAAGGCGAATGGAAATGCAAAAAGCATGGCCCTGAGCGCCGCCGTCAGTGGCGCAAGCTGCACATCGGCATTGACGCCAAGACACTGCAGATTCGAGCCATCTGTGTGACCTCGAACAACGTCAGTGACGCTGCAGTGATTCCTGATTTGCTACAGCAGTTGCCTGCGGATGAAACGCTAGAGAGTCTGACGGGGGATGGTGCATACGACACACAGCCAGCCTACGAAGCTGTCATCAGGCGTGGTGCTATCCCAATCATTCCTCCACGCAAGAATGCTCGAATTCGTAGGGGAAGTGTCTTTGAGTACCGCAATGCAGCCATTACTGCATGCAGGCGGCTAGGGCGTAGTATCTGGAAGCGCTGGATTGGCTATCACCGGCGAAGTTTGGTGGAAACCAAGATGCACTGCATCAAGCGACTGGGCGAGCGTGTGATGTCTCGAACCTTTGAGCGACAAGTGAACGAGCTGCATATTCGAGCAGCCATACTGAACCGATTCACTGAGCTGGGCCGTCCTCAGACGGCAGCCGTGGCATAGCCACGGCTGGGGTTGGGGGTAACTCGCCTCAAACTGGATTTATGCAATAACGCCCAAACTTTCCAAGGCATACCGCGCCAGTGCATGGCCCTTGTCGGCGCACAGGATCAGGCCCACGGGCGGGTTCTCATCGGGATAGGCCCAATGCTCCTTGGCATAGTTGCAATACATGTGCATCTGGCCTACGTCCGCATGGGTCAGGCTGCCCAGTTTCAAGTCGATGATGACCAGGCAGCGTAAGCGCCGATGGAACAGCAGCAAATCGACCCGATACCAGGTCTGGTTGATGCGCAACCGGCGCTGCCGACCGATGAAGGTGAAGCCTTCACCCAGCTCCAGCAGGAAGTCCTCCAGCCGCCGGATCAGGGCGGTTTCAAGATCGGATTCCGAATACTCGTCCTTGAGGTCGAGGAACTCCAGCACATACGGGTCTTTGATGGTGTCGTTGGGGGTGACGACATCCTCGGGCATGGGCACCGCGCCCTTGACCAGCATCGCCGCCTTGTTCTTCGACAGCGCCGTGCGCTCGTAGAACTGGCTGCCAATCTGCCGGTCAAGCTGGCGCACGCTCCAGCCGCCGCGCAGCGCCTCGGCCTCGTAGAAGCGGCGGGCGTGTTCATCCTTCACCGACAGCAGCCGCACGTAGGCCGACCACGGCAGCGTGAACACCTGCGCCAGCTCGCCCAAGGCCAATTTCCGAGACGCTGTCTCGGATTTCTCGGCGGGCAGCCCGTCCCCCGATTTCCGAGACAATGCCTCGGAAATCACCGGCCGGGGATAGGCGGCGAAGAACCGCCGCATGTTCTCCAGGTTGTCCGGGCTGAACCCGCGCCCGAAGCGCGCGGTGAGGTCGGCGGACAGTCGGGCAATCAACTGTTCGCCGTACCCTGCGCGCCGCTTGCCCTGTTGCTCGGCCTCCACGATGCGGCGGCCAATCTCCCAATAGCTTGCCGTCATCAGCGCATTGACGCTGCGTGCCGCCGCCTGGCGCGCAGCGCCAAGCAGCTCCACAATGCCGCTGTGGATGCCGGCGTAGCCGGCAGGCAGGGCCGCGCCTTTTTCCTTGGGTGTCCGGGCGCTCATGCCGTGGCCTCCTGGGGCTGCTGTTGCCGCGCACCGGTAATGGCCTGGCGGCGGCTGGCCACCAACTCGGCCGCGTCGCGCACCGGCTTGTCCTCGGTGTGGACGTAGTGCATGAACATCGCCACGGTCTTGTGGCCCGTCAGCTTCATGCCTACCTTGGTCGGCACGCCCGAATTGGCAATGTCGGTGGTCGAGCGGTGGCGAATGCCATGCGTGCCGACGTGCGGCACGCCGGCGGCCTTGAGCGCCCGGCACCAGCCGCCGTAGTGCTCGCCAAAGGTCAGGTGCTTGTCCGGGTCGTTGGGCGACGGCAGGACATACGGGCAGCCTTCCCGGCGCGGCGCCGTCGAAAGCAGCCGATAGGCTTCCGCGCTCATGGGTTTGGACATGCCGCCGGTCTTGCTGTCGGGCCAGACCACACGGCGGTTCTCGAAGTCCAGCCAAGCCCATTCGAGTGGGCAGATTTCGGAGCGCCGGGCGGCAAACTCGAATTGCAGCCGGATCGCCAGCGGGATGACGTAGTTCTCCAGCCCTTCGGCCTCCAGCTTGTCCAGATGGCGGTAGATCAGCGTCAGTTCGCCGTCCACAATGAGCCGGGTTTCCTTGCCCGGCGGAAACATCGGGACATGGCGGCACGGGTTGGTGCCGTCCGGGCGGTAGCCCCACACTTCGGCCAGATTGAACATCTTGCGCAGCACGCCGAATGCCTTGTTTGCCTCAGTGGGCTTGTACGAGAGCTTTTCCATCAACCCGGCAATGTCGGGGCGCTTCACGTCCTGTACCTTCTTGCGGCCTAGCAGCGGGATGATGCAGCGGTCGATGACGCCCTGATAGCCTTCCTGCGTGCTGGGCTTGTTGCGCTTCTTGGAATAGTCCTCCATGAACTTCGTGCACAACTCAGCCATCGTGGGCGCTTTGCGCGCCTCGGCCTTGGCGCCGCCGGGGTCGCCGCCCCGGCGAACCTCGGCCAGCCAGTCCTGCGCCATGACGCGGGCCTGTTCAACCGTCAGTTCCCCGAACAAGCCCAAGGCGGGCTTGCGGCGTTCCCCAGCGTTTGTGCGGTACTGAAGCATGAACACCCGACGGCCCGCCGGGGTGATCTTACAGAGGAAGCCGGGCACCACGGTATCCCGCAGTTCGATAGCCGTGGCCTGGGGTTGTGCCGCCTCTACGGCGGTCTTGGTGAGCTTGATCTTTGCCATGATGACTCCTTGGAACGACCCGATTCCAAGAGCCACATAGGAGCGGCGCGGGGGGAAGCCGGGTCAGGTTTCAGAAAGCACCGGCATATGATGGACGCGCGTAAGTTATTGATAAACGTGCTGTATCGGGCTACAGCGCAGTCAAGCGAATTGTGGGGTTGGAGTCATCGTGAAATAAAAAAGGGCCGGCGCTCCGGGAGGGGCGCCGGCCTTTTTTTATGTCGCCTGTCAAAGCAGAACGGTCGGGACCGGACGGTGCGGTTCGGGGGATCGTCCGCCCGGTCCCGGATCCGGACGGGCGTCGCGGCCCGGCCGGAAAAGGGGGAGGTCAGCGGTAGCCGAAGAGATGCGGCAGGAACAGGATGATCTGCGGGAACAGGATCAGCAGGAACATCACCACCGCCAGCGGCACGCAGAAGGCCCAGATCTCCCGGTTGATCTCGCGCATCGGCACCTTCGTCAGCGTCGAGAGCACGAACAGGATGAGGCCATAGGGCGGGGTGATGACCGCGATCATGAAGTTGATGATGACGATGACGCCGAAGGCGACCAGATCGATCCCCAGCGCGCGGACCGTGGGCAGCAGCACCGGCACGAACACCATCAGCATCACCGCGCCGTCGAGCACCGTGCCGAGCAGCAGGAACAGCACGTTGACCAGCAGCATGAACTGGAGCGGCGAGAGATCCATCGCCCGGATCCATGCCGCGATGGCGCTGGCCAGCCCCTCGTTGACGATGGCGTAATTGATGATGAAGGACGAGACCAGGAGCATCATCACCACCGCCGACTGGCGGGAGGACTCGATGAAGATCCGGAGCAGCGCCTTGCCATCCAGATTGCGGTAGACGGTGACGCCGAGCACGATCGCCCACAGGGCAGCGACCGAGGCGGCCTCGGTGGGGGTGAAGATGCCGCTCCAGATGCCGCCGAGGAGCACCACCGGCAGGGTCATCGGGATGAGGGCGCCGGCGATGACCTTCAGCCGGTCGCCCTTCGCGATCTCGCCGGCCTTGGGCAGGCCGCGCCGCGCCGCCATCAGGGAAATCAGCAGGCTGAGGGAGATGCCCATGAGCAGGGCGGGCACGATGCCGGCCAGAAACAGCGCGCTGACCGAGGCGCCCGAAATTACCGCATAGAGCACCAGCGGGATGGAGGGCGGCATGATCGGACCGATGAGGGAGGCGCCGGCCGCAACCGACACGGCGAGACCGCCCGGATACTGCCCCTGCCGGCGCATCATGCGGATGGCCACCATGCCCGGCCCCGAGGCCTCCGAGACGGCGCTGCCGGTCATGGACGACATGGCGACATTCATCAGCACGGTGATGTGGCCATGGCCGCCGCGCAGCCGTCCGACCAGCAGGTTGGCCGCCGACCACAGCCGTTCCGAGATCGTCGCGGCATTCATCACGTTGGCGGCCAGGATGAACATGGGCACGGCCAGCATGGTGCTCATGCCCATCATGTTGTTCATGGTCTGGTCGACCAGCAGGCCGATGTCCTGATGGCTGGACCAGAGATAGACGAGGCCCGAGCCGAACAGCGTCAGCACCACGGGCACCCGCAGTGCCGCGCCGACGATGAAGGCAAGGCAGAGAAGGATCAGCGGGGTGGTCATGGCTCACTCGATCCCTGCGGAGGTGCCGGCGCTTTCCACATGGCTGCGCCAGTGCGGGCCGAGATAGTCGGCCAGCTCCGCCAGCAGACGGACGATCACGGCCGCCATGTAGATGAGGAAGCAGAAATAGACGGCATCGAGCCTGAGTTCGAGCACGTCGGTGCGTTCCCGCCACAGGAACAGCACATAGTCGAGCAGATAGGGGAACGCCACGAGGAAGATCAGGGCGAAGATCAGCCGGCCGAGAATGCCCAGGATGCGACGGAGCGGCGGCGCCACGGCCTCCCAGAGCACGTCGAAGGCGACATGATCTCCGGAGCGGATGACGAAGGCATCGGTGAGAAAGGTGCACCACATGAGCAGCAGCATCTGCACCTCGGTGCCCCACAAAAGCGGCGCATGGAGCACATAGCGCATGACGATGCCGGCGATCGACACCAGGAAGATCGCCGCAAACATCAGTCCGGAGACGACTTCGGACACCTGCCGCACCTTTGCGACGGTCCGGGCAACACGACCGGTCATGACGGTCTCATTCCCTCGCACGAGGAGCCGGCCCGGAAGGAGGCGCGGCCGGGGATGCCCCCGTTCCGTCCCGACAGGGGCAGACGCGGCCGGGCGATGACGGGATCATGCCAGGCACGCAAGTGCCGACCGCACCCGCGCGCCTGAAGAACAGCAGATTTCTCGTGTGTCCCGATGGCATGAGAAGTCTGCATCGGAATACCAGCGAGTCATTTTCAAGAATCTTTGGGATCAGTTGGTCGCGTCGATCTTGTCCTTGAGGCCGGGCTGCCACTTCTTGTCATAGCCCTCCTCCTTGTAGAGCCGGGCGGCACTGGCGCGGAAGGGCGCCAGATCCGGCTTCGAGACCACGATGCCCTGCCTGGCGAAGGCGTCGAGGGCGGCCTTCTCGTCGGCGAGGGTGCGGGCGGCCTCGGTGGCGGCGGCTTCCATGGCCACGCTCTTCAGGGTCGCCTGCTGCTCGGGCGTCAGCTTCTCGAACACCGGTTTGGCGATGGCGATGAAGACCGGCTGCACGGTGTGGTCGGTCAGCACCATCTCCTTGGTCACCTCGTCGAACTTCCAGTCCCGGGTCAGGTTGGACGGGTTGTCCTGGCCGTCGATGGCGCCGGTCTGGAGGGCCAGATAGACCTCGGTGATGGGCATCGCCACCGGGGTGACGCCCATGGCGCGCGCCAGCGTCTGGAAGGCGGCGCCCGGCGGCATGCGCAGCTTCACGCCGGAGAAGTCCTCCGGGGTCTTGACGTTCTTGACCGCCCGCAGGCCCACTTCCCGGGTGCCGAGATAGGCGGTGGCCAGGATCACCACGTCCATCCTGTCGGCCACCTTGTCGGCAAATTCCGCGCCGATCGGGCCATTGAACACGGCCAGCATGTGGGCCGGATCGCGGAAGGTGTAGCCGGCGCTGAACACGCCATATTCCGGCAGCTGGGCCTCGATCTCGAAGGTGACCGGCGAGGCCATCTCCAGATTGCCGCGCTGCATGGCCGACAGCTCCGTGCCCTGCCGGAACAGGCTGGAGGCCGGATGGACGGACATGGAGATGTCGTCCGGATAGGCGGCTTCCATCTTCTCCTTGATCTGGCGGAAGGCGTCCGTCAGCGGCGACTGTTCGGGGGCGGCCGTGGAGATGCGGATTTCGGTCTTGGCGGCAGCCGGCAGGGCGACGGCGGACACGCTGGCGAGAAGCGCGAGCGAGAGGAAGGCGCGGCGGAGGATCATGGGGTGCAGGTCCCTTGAAGGCGCTGGTCCGGGCGGGGGCGGAAAGATCCCCGCGGGCCGGAGCGGCGCCCGCGGGAGAGGGAGGGCCGCCCGGAGACAGGTCCCGGGCGGAGCCGTCGGTCCGGGCGGCGATCAGGCCGGAGCGGAGCAGCCGAGCTCGGCGATGGCAGAAATCTCGATGCGCATCCCCGGCGCCACCAGTCCGGCGACGATGACGGAGGCGCGGTTGGGATAAGGCGGGGAAAAGAAGCGCCGGTAGACCGCATCGACCGGGGCCATGTCGGCACCATCGACGAGGAAGATCTGCAGCTGGACGAAATCCCCCGCCGTGCCACCGGCCGCTTCCACCGAGGCGATCATGTTCTTCAGCGTCAGCTCGGCCTGCCGGGTGATGTCGCCCTCAAGGATGGAGCCATCGGGCAGCACCGGGCCGTGGGTGGTGTAGAGGGTGCCGCGGGCGCGGATGGCCCAGGAGAAGGGCTGGCCGGGCACCGGCAGGCCGCAGTCGATCTCTTCCTTCACGGGAGCAGTCCTCCGCATCGCGTTCAGAACGGCATACCAGTCATGGCCGGGGTCACTCAGCGCCAGATGGGTGCCGAAATGGTCCGCGTCATAGACCCGGAAACGGGCATCGGCACCGGCAGCGGTCAGGATCGCCCGCGCCTCCTCGTTGGAGCGGCGCACCCGCTCGCTGTCGCGCAGCCCCCACGAGAAGAACAGCGGCGCGCGGGCACCGCGGATGAAGCTGAGGGGGCTGGCCGCCTTGTCATCGGCCGGATCCGCCAGCACCATCTCGTAGACCCGGGCCTCCAGACTGCCCGGCACCGGATCGTCCTGATGCAGGTCGAGGATGGCGCTGACCGGGCAGCAGCCGGCAATCGCTTCCGGCGGCAGGCCGCGGGCGGCGCACAGCTCCGGCTTCAGCCCGATCATCGCCGCCAGATGGCCCCCGGCGGAGTGGCCGGAGATGAACAGGCGATCGGGAGCGCCGCCGAACGGGGCCACCATCTCGCGTGCGGCCGCCACGGCATCGACGGCATCCTCCAGAAACACCGGAAAGCGCACGCCGGGGGCGAGGCGATGGGTGGGGGCGACCAGGATCATGCCGGCGGCGGTCACCGCCGGCGCCATCAGCCCCACCCATTCCTTGTAGCCATTGGTCCAGCCGCCGCCATGGAAGAACACCAGCACATCCCGCGGCTGGCGGGCGGGCGCCTCGGGGGTGAAGATGTCCAGAACCTGCCAGTCGCCGGGGCCGAAGCGCAGGTCGCGGTGCTCCAGAACCCCGGGCCAGCTGCCGCGGGAGGCGGCGAGGGCGGCCGCCGAATAGGCCTCGGCTGCCGGGAACGGCAGGGGCGGCTGCGGGGCGAGGGAGAAGTCCACCATCGGCAAGGGCTTTTTTCGCACCGGTCCGCCCCCGCGGAAATGGCATCCCGCGGCATCGGACGGACCGGACAGACGGATCCCGCACCGGACAGGACGCGACGGACGGACGTGCCGAGGGGCACGTTGCCGGCGGTCCGGAACGGGAGGAGGGCGCAGATTTCGGAAAGGATCCCGGCCAGTCGCCGGGGCGGAGCCGGCCGGGAGGGAAGCGGTGCGAATGCCCGCGGGCATCCGTGACTGCACGAATGCTAGAGCCGGCTCAGGATCCGGTCAACAGCTTTTCCAACTCAAAAACGATTTTGGAAAATCTGCCGGGATTGGATCATTGACAAGCCGGCGGGCCGTCCCCCAAGGTGCCGGACGATGACACAGGACGACACTCCCGACCTCCCGGCGTCGGGCCGCACGCTTGCCGAAGTGGCCTATGGGGCGCTGAAAGCCGATATCCTGAGCGGCGCGCTGTTGCCGGGCGCCGCCTTGCTGACGCGCGAGCTGATGGCGCGCTATGGCTGCGGGGTCAGCCCCCTGCGGGAAGCGCTGGCGCGGCTGGTGGCGGAAGGGCTGCTGGAGGCCTCCAGCCATCGCGGCGTGCGCGTGCCCCTGCCGACGCTGGCCGATCTCGATGACATCTACCGCATCCGCATCGCGCTGGAGCGGGAGGCGGTGACGCTGGCCATGGCCGCGGGCGATGACCGCTGGGAGGCCGGCATCGTCGCCAGCCTGCACCGGCTGGAGCGCGCCCCGCTGCCGGAAAAGTCCGGCGGGTCGTTGCGCGACTGGGAGGCCCGGCACCGCGCCTTCCACGCCAGCCTGATCGCCGCCGCCCCGGCGCCGCGGCTGCTGCGTCTCATCGACCAGATGGTGGACCAGTCCGAGCGCTACCGCGCCCTGCGGCTGGAATATTTCGCGCCGGAAAAGGTCGGCCGCTTCGTTGCCGAGCATCGCGAGCTGACCGAGGCGGTGATCGACCGCCGTGCGGACGCCGCCGACATGCTGGCCGGACATCTGGAGGGCAGCCGCGCCTTCGTTGCCGGCATTCTGGAGCGCGCCCGCCAGGACGATCCGCGGGCCGTGGCGCTGTGAGCGCGGCGACGGATGCCGGGGCTGTCCCGAAGGCCGGGACGGATGCCGGCCGGGCCATTCTGGTGCTGGCCGGGTCCCATCGCGGCGCGGCCACCCGGACGGGGGCGATGATCGCCGCGCGGCTGTCTGACGCCGGCCTCGCCGCGCGGGCGCTGCCCATGGACGCGGCGACCCCGGACGCGGTCGCCGCCGCGCCGGCGCTGGTCTTCTGCACCTCCACCTTCGGCTCCGGCGGTGTGCCGCCCCGGGCCGAGGCGCTGCTTTCGGCGATCGCGACCGGCGCGCTGCCGCTCGCCGGCCGGCCGGTGGCAGTCATCGGCCTGGGCGATTCCAGCTTCCGCGACACCTATAATGGCGGCAGCCGGCGCTTCGCGGCGGCACTTGAAGCCGCCGGCGCCGAGATCATCGCGCCGCTGCTGCTGTTCGACGCCTCCACCCCCCATCGTCCGCCGGATGTGGCCGGCTGGATGGCGGAGGTGCAGGCCGCATTCGCTGCCCGCATCGGACGCTGACGCCATGCGGGACGCCCCCGGGGAAGGGGGCGTCCGGGTGGTCTCAGAGCATGGCCGGGTCGGCGTGATAGCGCGGCTTGGCCGGCGGCTTGGGCCGGGCCGGATCGGCGGGCTTCACCGGGGCGCCCTGGCTGTCGAGCCGGCAGAGCAGGGTGCGCAGCTCGGTCTCGTCGAGATCGACGACGAAGCCGTCGCGGTCCTTGTCATAATGCAGCAGCGACCAGGGCAGTGGCGCGTGGTCGGCGCCGAAGCCGAGGAAGCCGCCGAGGCTCAGCACCGCATAGGCGACGATGCCGGTTTCCTTGCCGATCATCACCCGGTCGATGGTGCCGAGCAGCGTCCCGTCGGGACGATAGACGGCGGTTCCCTCCACCCGGTCGCTGCCGATGAGCGCGCGGGGGTCGCGGTCATGTCTCATCTGGCTGGTCATGGCTCGTCTCCCTGATGGACCGAAAGGATCCGGCGCTCATTGGCGGGGACGCCGGTATGATGACGAGTATAGCGCGCGGCGGGCCCCCCGGGTTCCCGATCCGTCACGCAGGCGCACCGATCGCACGCAATCGCCGAACTCCGCTCGGGGTTGCGTGCCGGAGGGGCTCCGGATCTTGATCGCGGCCGGCATCTCACCGATATGACCGGTGTCTCCGTCCCCGGCCGGGTTCATGGGAAACGGCGGGGGGCGGTGCGGCTCATTTTCTTTCCTCCGGAGCGCACAGCTGATGTCGACCGATACCATCGAGAAGCCCGCCGGCGAGACCCGCGCCTTTGAGGCGGATGTCTCGCGCCTTCTCCATCTGATGGTGCATTCCGTCTATTCCAGCCGGGATGTGTTCCTGCGCGAGCTCGTCTCCAATGCGGCGGACGCCTGCGAGAAGCTCCGCACCCTCGCCCTCACCGACGAGAGCCTGCTTTCCGGCGATCCCACCCTCCGGATCCGCATCGACGCCGACCGGGAGGCTGGCACGCTCGCCATTTCCGATACCGGCATCGGCATGAGCCGGGAGGAGCTGGTCACCAATCTCGGCACCATCGCCCGCTCGGGCACCCGCGCCTTCCTGGAGGCGCTGGAGAACCGCGAGGCCGGCAGCGCGCTGATCGGCCAGTTCGGCGTCGGCTTCTATTCCGCCTTCATGGTCGCCGACAGCGTCACCGTGCTCTCCCGCCGCGCCGGCTCCGACGAGGCGTGGGCGTGGACCTCCGATGGCTCCGGCTCCTACACCATCGCCCCCGTCGATCCGGCCGAGGCGCCGGCCCGCGGCACCCGGGTTCTGCTCACCCTCAAGGACGACGCGAAGGACTTCGCCGAGGCCGAGACCATCGAGCGCGTGGTGCGCCAGTATGCGGCCCATGTGCCGGTGCCGATCGATCTCGCGGTTTCAGGCGAGGAGCCGCGCCAGCTGGTCGATGGCTCGGCCCTGTGGCTGAAGTCGAAGAGCGACGTCACGCCCGAGGAATATCGCGAGTTCTACGGTCTCGTCTCCGGTGGCTGGGACGAGCCGGCGCTGACGCTGCATTATCGCGCCGAAGGGCGGCAGGAATATTCGGTGCTGGCGTTCGTGCCGTCCATGAAGCCGTTCGATCTGTTCGATCCGGACCGCAAGGGGCGGGTGAAGCTCTATGTGCGGCGGATGTTCATCACCGATGATGCCAACCTGCTGCCGTCGTGGCTGCGCTTTGTCCGCGGCGTCGTGGATTCCGAGGATCTGCCCCTCAATCTGTCGCGCGAGATGCTGCAGTCGAACCCGCTGATCGAGGCGATCAACAAGGGACTGACCGGCCGCTTGCTGACCGAACTCGGCAAGCTCGCCGAGAACGACGCCGAGGCCTACCTGAAGATCTGGGAAAATTTTGGCCCGGTGATGAAGGAAGGGCTCTATGAGGCGCCGGACCGGCGCGATGCCCTCTTCAACCTCGCCCGCTTCCGCACCACCGCCGGCGATGGCTGGCGCTCCCTGAAGGAGGTGCTGGCGGCCTTCCGCGACAACCAGACCGCCTTCTATTTCCTGACCGGCGACAATCTCGACACCCTGAAGGCCGCGCCGCAGCTGGAAGGCTTCCGCGCCCGCGGGGTGGAGGTGCTGCTGCTCGCCGATCCCGTCGATGCCTTCTGGGTGCAGACGGCTTTGGGCTATGAGGGCAAGCCGTTCAAGTCAGTCACCCAAGGGGCGGCGGATCTGGAGCTGATCGCCCGGGTGGATGCGGAGGCGAGCGCCCCCGAGGCCCCGCCGGCGGACCTGGCCGCGCTGGTGACGGCGCTGAAGGAGAAGCTGGGCGCCGCCGTCAGCGACGTCAGGGCGTCGGGCCGTCTGGCCGAGAGCCCGGTGTGCCTCGTCGCCCCGGATTTCGGCCCCGACCGCCAGTTCGAGCGCCTCATGAGCCGCAGCCGCCCCGGTGCAGGCGCCGGCTCCGCCCCCATCCTGGAGCTGAACCCGCGCCACGCCCTCATCCGTGCGCTGGGCGAGAAGGCCGTTGCCGGCAACGCCGACGTGCTGGAAGATGCGGCGGTGCTTCTGCTTGGGCAGGCCCGCATCCTCGACGGCGAGGCCCCGACGGACCCGGCAGGCTTTGCGAAGAGCCTGTCGCGGTTGATGGCGGGGGCGCTGTCGGTGGGGTGAGGTAGGAGGTTATGATGTCTAGAAGGCCGGCTTATGTTAAAGAACAGAGTCGGCCTTCCAAAACATATTTTAATATGCCCTTTTGAAATTAATTTTTTTCTAGATCTATTTTTGATCTCCTCATGAGTTTCTCAATTTCCTGTATTCCTCTAAATCGGCTAATTAAATTCGATGATTTTTCGATGCTTTTTATTGAAACTTCGATGCATTGAAGTATGGATTTCTTTTGTTGTCTATTTAGTTCTTTTCCCCATTTTGTGACTATTTCTGAAAATAACCTCATAACGGATAGGGGGTGGTATAAATCATCAGATTTACGTAAAATCACAGATTGAAGTAACGTACAGGCCGCCCATTCTTCTTTTCCATCTTCCGATACACCAAGGACCAGTGCCTTGGTTAGAATTAGTCGTGCATGGTGGTTGTCTATTTGGTATGTATCAAAATTCGGCATCACTTTTGATTTGCTGTAAGCTGTGTCCACGAATTTCTCAGCAAGGTCAAACGCAGGAATCTTCATGCAACAAATAGATCTTTGAACCCAAAAGAGCGGGTCACTCTGGGCGAATTTAAATACTCGACATTCGTCATAGTATTTTTCAAGTAATTCACCGTCTTTTCTTGTTTTTATTAAGTAATGAAATGATGAAAATTTTAATAAAGTCTTTCCAAAAAGTAAATAATCGTATTCATCTGATAGGTAATCATTTATATATGTTGCAGCCATTTTTGCTATACGAAGAACTTCTGGAAGTCCAAATGTTCTAGATAGAATAAATTGAGCAAGAGCTGGAGATTTAATTGTAACTTCTCCATTGTTCATTTTTAGTATTCCAGATAAGCCTATTTCAGATATTTCTAATCGAAATTCTTCAATAGATATATTCGTGTATACGAGTTCGGATAGGTCGGTATATGAAGAGAATTCTTGAAAATCGCATATTGTTAGTAAGGCGCTTAGGCCAATTATATTTTTATAGTCCGGCTTTAGGCTTCCGATGTGATCTAATAAATCTGATACTCTTGTATGAAGTGCGCCATTTGAGTATAGATCGAGAATTAAATCTCTCATTTGTCTACCGCATCGGCGTTCAATGAAATTTATCTTTTCTTTTATATCAAGATTGGCATTATCTCCAAATAAACCGTTCTCATCTAGATATCTCACCCAATCTTTTATTTCGTTGGTGGTTGCGTCATTTAGGTCAATTTCGATCGCACTTAGGTCGTTAAATTTTTTTCTTACCGCAGCCCTTGAAGTGTCAATTACGTTTGATCTAACTGTTCCAAGTAAAATTATATCTTGATTGTGAATATTGATAATTGATGATGTGAGTGTTTTGAATTTCATTATATCGTCAAATATAATCAATGTCTTTTCGTCAACTGATTGCAGATAGCTTATTATATCACCTATAATTTCTGGTTCTTTTTTTACTTTATATACGCGATATCCGTTTAAATGAAATCTATATCCAATAATATATGAAAATATAGTTTTTCCATTTCCAATATCTCCATGTATCAATATTGGGATATTGTATCTTGAATTATTTATAGCCCGATCTACAGCCAATTTAGAGCGAGGAATTAAATATGAGCCAGCGGTTCTTTCGATATCTGCGCGAGATATTTTGTGAATTTCAACTTCACCTGAGATCATTAAATTGCCAATATCTCTAGATGATATGTCATATCTCTCCTGTGGTGTGTATGTTAATTCGCGTAGCATCATGGGTGGAGATTCGTAATTTATACGGGTCGCGTCTAACCTCTTTTCTTTCAAATGTTCAGAAAAGCACTCAATGCCAATAGTATGAACCTCCCCGAAGCGCTTCATGCGAGTAATTATAGGGCGTTTTTCGCCGTCCCAAGTTATAAAGTGAATTTTTTTATCATGTGTTGATATTGATTTAAGTATTCTTCTAATATCAACATCAGATGCAGAATATCCAACAAAATACAACGCAGATGCTGCAAGTATATCGTCACAAAATCTTCTATACCAAGATGATTTAATGAATTCTGATTGATCTCTCTGTGATTCGGTTAACAAAAATGTTCTTTTAAATTCATCTGGAGATATATTTTTTATACTTCCATATATGTGTATGATTTGTGTGGAGTTCTTTAGTGGAGGAGAGACTTGATCGTGGATAGATTTTTCAGTATATATCTTTCCTTCTTCTGCGAATATATTTTCGACGACATTATCGTAATTTGTCGTATATATTCTGTACCATGGCTGGCAGGCAATGATCCTTTGGGGTTGGGTGTATTCTCTTGCGGAAAAATTCCCATGAAGTATCCGAGTTAATTCTTTCTCCCCGCCTGAAAGAGGACTATTTATGAACTCTTGAGAAGCAGTTTCGAGGTCATATCCTTCATGATCTGGCTCGTTTATTTTATTTAATAGATATTCTATTAGTTGAGCGCCATCTTTTATGTTTTCGCCGAGGGAATTTTTGGCGTCTTTTGAAAAGCCAGCCCCCAGAAATAAAATAGCTTTGCCACTTTCTATCGTTTTTATGCTTGGTAGATTGGCCATCAGTGCCTCCTATGATAAGAAAATACCTTATAGTCATTTTGGATTATGATTAAAAGATGAACGCGCGCGGGTAGCCTATATTCATTCATATGCGGTGCCCCTCCGCATTCCCCCCGATCCCCGCCCGGCTTGACGCCCCCGCGGCGTGCCGCTAACCCTTCTCGGAACCATTTGCAGG
>JBBSSF010000027.1:0-15070 GCA_038242345.1 Hyphomicrobiales bacterium | reverse complement strand
TTCGTCTCAAGACGCGGGAGAGTCGGGCGCCGCCGGGCCTGCAAAACACACATGACCAGACCACCCCCCGACAGAAACCGCTTCACGCCCCATCTGACGGTGAAAACTCTTCTCCCCTCACGATGATACCTTCCCGGACCATAATCCCTCCCGCGGGGTGGAGCAGCCCGGTAGCTCGTCAGGCTCATAACCTGAAGGCCGCAGGTTCAAATCCTGCCCCCGCAACCAAATCTAAGACAGCCCGTCTGGCCAAAAGCCGACGGGCTTTCTTGCGTTAAGGGGCTCGCGATGGAGGGGCCGCGCAGCAGGACGGCGGCGCCCGTCATCCCGACCAGGTTCTCCGCGGCGGGTGATGCAGTCAGCCGCTTGCGGAGCCTCTGCCCTCATCCAGATCCAAATCGATCTGCGATCTATGCCAGCAGGAGCGCAAAGTTGCGCAGGAATTCCCGGAATGCCTGTGAGACCCTGCACCTCTGTGGCTGACCCCCGGGTCTCCTTTCAGATATCGCACGGGACAGCGCTTGCAGCGGGCATGAGGAGTGGCGTGATGGGTCGGCTTTTGCTCGTGATCGCGGCGCTGCTTGTCCCGATTCAGGCTCTGGCGCAGGACTGGCCCGACCGGACAAGACTGCCGGTCCCCCTCGCTCCTTTCTCGGGCACCATCGGCGAGACCTACGAGAGCTCCCGATCCGACTGGCAGAAGCCGGTGGCCGCGCCCGCGGGGGCGCCCAACATCATCGTCATTCTGCTCGACGATGTCGGATTCGGCCAGACGTCCACCTTCGGAGGCCTGATCCCGACGCCGGCCCTCGACCAGCTCGCATCGGAGGGCCTGCGCTACACCCGCTTCCACACGACGGCCATCTGCGGGCCTTCGCGGGCGGCCCTGCTGACCGGACGCAACCACCATAGCAGCGGCAACGGCTTTCTGATGGAGTGGGCGACGGGCTTTCCCGCCTATTCCACCATGCTGCGACGCGAGACGGCGACCATCGGCGAGATTCTCAAGGACAATGGATACGCGACCTGGTGGTTCGGCAAGAACCACAATACCCCGGACTGGGAGCAGACCGTCACCGGACCATTCGACCGCTGGCCCACCGGCATGGGGTTTGACTATTTCTACGGATTCAATTCGGGCGAAGCGCATCAATATTATCCGGTCCTGTTTGAGAATACAGTGCCTGTCGAGCCGGACAGGACACCGGAAGAGGGCTATCACCTGATGACGGACATGACCGATCGGGCGATCGCGCGTATGCGCTTTGCCAAGTCGGTTGCCCCCGACAAGCCATTTTTCCTCTATTTCGCGCCGGGCGCGATGCATGCGCCGCACCATGTCACGGCCGAGTGGCGCAGGAAATTTGATGGCGCCTTCGACATGGGCTGGGAGACCTATCGCGAGCAGGTCTTCGCCCGGCAGAAGGAAATGGGCATCGTCCCACCGGATGCGAAGCTGACGCCACGTCCCGACTGGGTGCCCGCCTGGGATACCCTCAGCGACGTTCAGAAGGAGGTCTATAATGACCTCATGGAAAATTTTGCCGGTTATTTTGCCTTCACAGATCACGAGATCGGCCGTTTGCTCGACGCTGTGAAGACGCTGCCGGATGCCGACAACACGATGATCATCTATATCGTCGGGGACAATGGCGCCTCCTCCGAGGGCGGGCCTGACGGGACGCTGAACGAGATCATGAATCTCAATGGTATCCCGTCGAATCTGGAGGAGATCCGGGCCAATCTGGACAAGCTCGGGGGGGCCGAGTCGGAGCCGCATTATCCCGTCGGCTGGGCCTGGGCGGGAAACACGCCGTTCCAGTGGGTCAAGCAGGTCGCCTCCCACCTTGGCGGCACGCGCAATCCGATGGTCATCAGCTGGCCGGCGCGGATCACCCATGATGACGCGCCCCGCACGGCTTTCCTGCATCTGGTCGACGTCGTCCCGACGCTTCTCGAAGCGGCGCAGCTGCCGATGCCGGAGACGGTCAACGGTGTTGTGCAGAAGCCACTGGAGGGCGAGAGCTTCCTCGCCAGCTTCTCGGATCCCGCCTTCCGCGGCCGCACGCAGCAATATTTCGAAGTCTTCTCCAACCGGTCCATATATGCCGACGGCTGGAAGGCGAATGCGCAGCACACCTTCCCCTGGCGGCAGGATTATGCGCCCGGAAACTGGGACCGGGACAGGTGGGAGCTCTACAATCTGGATACGGACTTTTCGGAGTCCGAGGACCTGTCGGCCCAAAATCCGGAGAAGCTGGCCGAGCTGAAGGCGATGCTGGCGGACGCCTTCGAGAAATATGGTGTCCTGCCGCTCGATGATCGCGGCTCTGCACGGCTTGCGATTGCCAAGCCGCCGGTGCCGGGCGCGAAGGAAGGCGCCACCCGCTTCACCTATCATGCGGGCGCGATCCGCATCGCCGAACCGGCGGCGCCCCCGATGAAGAACCGGTCCTGGACGCTCAGCGCAAAAGTCGAGACTGCGGGCGCGGGCACCGAGGGCGTCATCCTGGGCTTCGGGGGCGTCGCCGCCGGCCTGGTACTTTATCTCGACGCCGGCGTGCCCGTGTTCGACTACAATCTGTTCGAGACCCACACGGTGGTGAGGGGCACCGAACCGCTCCCCGCCGGCAAGGCCGAGATCATGGTCGATTTTGCCTATCAGGGGGCACCGGGCGAGGCCGGCAAGGGCGCCGAGATCACGCTGGCGGTTAACGGCACCGAGGTCGCGCGGGGCGTCATGGCATCGACGGTGGCTGGCCGGTTCGGCATCGACACCTTCGGTATCGGCGAAGACAGCGGGCAGCCTGTCAGCCAGGCCTATCGGCCGCCCTTTGCCTTCACGGGCCAGATCGACACGGTCGTCGTGGACGTGAGGTGATCCCAGGGGCCCGGTGCGGTCCCTCGTCATCCTGCGGGCTATGCGCCGCAAGGCGGTGCGGAGGTCCGGGTGCCCGGCCGGAAAAGGACACCGGCCTGTCGGCGGTCCCAGGGGAGGGGCTTCGTTCCTCCCGCGGGACGAATTCTGCCGCGCACATGCCAAGGGGCCCCGAAGGGCCCCTTTTTCGTGTGCCGAACCGGCGGCCCATCGCAGGGCATCCCGCGCGCCCGCGCGGATTTCCCTCTGGCCCGGAAGCCGGATGAGGAAATCCGTGTCACGCAGCCGCAAGTCCCTTTCCGGGATCTTCGCGATCAGTCGCGCAGCAGCTCGTTGATCGAGGTCTTGGAGCGGGTCTTGGCGTCGACGTGCTTCACGATCACGGCGCAGTAGAGCGACGGCCCCGGCGTGCCATCCGGCAGCGCCTTGCCCGGCAGCGCGCCCGGCACAACCACCGAGAAAGGCGGCACGCGGCCGATGAAGGTCTCGCCGGTCACCCGGTCGACGATCTTGGTGGAGGCGCCGAGGAACACGCCCATGGAGAGCACCGAGCCCTCGCCGACCACCACGCCCTCGGCCACTTCCGCACGGGCGCCGATGAAGCAGTTGTCCTCGATGATGACCGGGCCGGCCTGAAGCGGCTCCAGCACGCCGCCGATGCCGACGCCGCCGGAAATGTGGCAGTTGGCCCCGATCTGGGCGCACGAGCCGACGGTCGCCCAGGTGTCGATCATCGTGCCTTCGCCGACATAGGCGCCGAGATTGACGAAGGACGGCATCAGCACCACGCCCGGGGCAATGAAGGCCGAACGGCGGACGATGGCGCCGGGCACGGCGCGGAAGGCGGCGGCCTCGAAATCGACCGGGGTCCAGTTGGCGAACTTAGAGGGCACCTTGTCCCACCAGGTGGTGCCGCCCGGGCCGCCCGGAATGGCCCCCATGGGCACCAGACGGAAGGACAGCAGCACCGCCTTCTTCAGCCACTGGTTCACCACCCAGCCGGCTTCGGTCTTCTCGGCCACCCGGACCGTGCCGGAATCCAGCAGCGACAGCGCCATTTCCACCGCGTCGCGCACCGGGCCGGTGGTGCCGGCGTCGATGGAAGCGCGGTCCTCGAAGGCCGCATCAATGGTGAGGGCGAGCCGGGCGAGCTCGGACGGGGTGACGGACATGAGGTCTCTCCGGTCGGGAATTCCGGGGCCGGACCTTTCCCCGGCTGGGCCTCCCCGTCAAGCCCGAAGCGACCGTCCGGCGCCCTGCACGGGCGAACCGGCACCCGCGGGGAGAAATTTCACACCCGGTCGGCAGCTGTTCGGGGCCCGGGGAAGAGCGTGGCGGGGGCAAGCAGGGTTCAAGGGGGCCGGTCGAACAGCAACCGGGGATTTCCGGTGCACCTGCCGGAGAAAATGCCGGGCCGATGCCCGGTATCGAGATGCCCGGGAATTTGACGATCCGCGTGCCGGAAAGACCCGAGGCCGATCCCGTCCGGCTCCTGAGGCAGGCGCCCGTCTGATACCAGGCGCACGAAGTGCTGACCGCACCTTAGCGCCTGAAGAACAGCAGATTTTTTATATGCCACAAGGACATGAGAAATCTGCATCGGAATACCAAAGAGTCCTCTTCGAGGATCTTTGGTATGAAAAGCCGCGGAAAGGGAGCCCCTGCCGGTCCGGTCCGGTGCGGAGCCCCCAGCTCGCGCAGCCCATGGGAAAGGCCGCCGGCTTTCCGGGGCTTCAGGGCGGCCAGCACCCTCCGTTCGGGCTACCCGTCGAGAGCAATTTCAAGCGAAACAGAGCGCTTTTCGTATCCCGTAGCGAACGGAAAGCACTCTAGGGAGCCTTCTGGGGCGCAGCCGAAGCGGACGGAGTGCGGGCGCCGATGCCGTGCTTCTGGAGCTTGGCATAGAGATTGGTGCGCGAGAGACCGAGGGCCCGGGCCGCCTCCATCTTGTTGCCGCCCGCCTCCTCCAGCGCGTCCAATATGAGAGAGCGCTCCAGCGCGTCGACGGCTTCCGACAGGGACTGCCGCGGCCCGCTGCTCCGGCCCGTCGGCAGCGCCGCCGGCGTCCGCGTGGCGGCGACGCCGGGCAGGATCTCGGCGAAATCGCCGGCCTCGATGCGCGCGCCATCGGTGCGGACATAGACCTGCTCGATGACATTGGCCAGCTCGCGCACATTGCCCGGCCAGTCATGGGCCTCCAGCGCGGTCAGCGCCGCGGCAGTCAGCTCGCGCATGGGCTGGTCCAGGGTCGCCGACATGCGTTCCGAGAACAGCGAGGCGAGGATCTCCACGTCCTCCCGCCGGTCGCGCAGCGCCGGCATGTGGATGGGGAACACGTTCAGCCGGTAGAACAGGTCGGCGCGGAAGCTGCCGCCCTTCACCATCTCGGCAAGCGGCCGGCTGGTGGCGGCGATGATGCGCACGTCCACCTTCACCACCTGATTGGAGCCGACGGCCTCCACCTCGCGCTCCTGCAGCGCGCGCAGCAGCTTGGCCTGAAGGGCGAGCGGCATGTCGCCGATCTCGTCGAGGAACAGGGTGCCGCCATGGGCGAGCTGGAACTTGCCCGGCCGCGGCTGGCGGGCAGCGCCGGTGAAGGCCCCGGGGGCGACGCCGAAGAACTCCGCCTCCATCAGATTTTCCGGCACCGCCGCCACGTTGACGCCGACGAAGGGCCGCTCGGAGCGGTCGGAGGCGGCGTGGATGGCATGGGCGACGAGTTCCTTGCCGGTGCCGGTCTCGCCCAGCAGCAGCACCGAGGAGCCGATCTGGCCGGCCTTGCGCACCAGCCGCTTCACCTGGAGCATCGCCGGGCTGAAGCCGACCAGATGCTCGACGGTATATTTCGGCTCGCGGTTGGAGGCGGCCAGCTCCTGTTCCACCCGGGCCAGCCGGGTCTGCAGCTTGTTGAACCGGTCGGCGATCGGCTTCAGGTGGAGGAGGCTGTTCTTCAGCGCGAAGGCCAGGCCGCCGATGATGTCGCCGTGATCGTCGCGCAGGGGCAGGCGGCTGACGAGCAGGGTGTGCTCGCCATAGCGCATGATGTCGAGGGGCATGGAGCGGCCGGTTTCCACCACCTCCCGCATCCGGCTGTGGGGAATGACGCGCTCCACCGGCGCCCCCATCACGTCGGCCATGGTGCGGCAGCCGAGGGCGGCGATCTGCTTGTCGCTGAACCAGACATGCTTGTCGTTGGACCAGATGATCCGCGCCTCCCGGTCGACCAGAATGGCGCCCTCGATCATCTCGTCGATCATGACCATCAGCGCCCGCGCCGCCGCGAAATGCTCGGTCTCGCCCACCCGCATCTTGTCCGTCCTCCCTGTTCCGTCTCCCCGTCAGAATTCCGGACACCCGCTGTCAGGATCCGGAACACGAAAAGCCCCTGTTTTGCTGTCCCGCCGGCCGGTTTTCCGGTCCGGTGTCCGGGATCCCGGACGGCATGTCTCGCCCGTGGATCCGGCATTTTCATCAACCCATTGAATCAACGTATTTTTATCTGTTGGCATGGCCCCTGCTAAGACGAAAGTCAAATAAGGGCGCGGGTCACCGCGTCAAACCCGGCAGGGGCGGATCCGGACGCTGAAAGCGCCCGGTCCGGATCACGGCCGGACCAGAGGAAGCGCAGGAAGGCATGACCAGGCCACTCATCGGCGTCATCGGCGCCGGGCTGATGGGGCACGGGATCGCGCAGGCTTTTGCCGTCGCCGGTCACCCCGTCACCATCTTCGAATCCGATCCGGACCGGCGCGCCCAGATCCGCGCGCGCGTTCGCGAGCACCTCCACGACCTCGGTCAGGACGAGGCGGCGGCGGACCGCATCTCCCCGTCGGCCACCCTTGAGGAGGCCGTGGCTTCGGCGGATGTGGTGATCGAGGCGGTGCCCGAGAATCTCGGCCTCAAGCAGCGCCTGTTCCAGGCCATCGAGGCCATTGCTCCTCCCCCTGCGCTTCTGGCGAGCAACACCTCGGTCATCCCGATCACGCAGATCATGGCGCCCCTGAAGGACCGCTCCCGCGCGATGGGGGCCCACTGGTGGAACCCGCCTTATCTTATCCCGCTGGTCGAGGTCATCCAGACGGAGGACACCGATCCCGCGGCCATTGACGCCATGATCGACCTCCTTGCCGCGATCGGCAAGATGCCCGTGCATGTGCGCAAGGATGTTCCGGGCTTCATCGGCAACCGTCTCCAGCATGCGCTGTGGCGCGAGGCGATTTCCCTCGTCGAGAATGGCGTCTGCGATGCCGAGACCGTCGACCGGGTGGTGAAGGCGAGCTTCGGCCGGCGCCTCGCCGTGCTCGGGCCGCTGGAGAATGCCGATCTGGTCGGCACCGACCTCACGCTTGCCGTCCACGAGACGGTGCTGCCCGATCTCGACCGCACCCCCGGGGCCCAGCCGCTTCTGAAGGATCTGGTCGCCACCGGCCGGCTGGGCATGAAGACCGGCCAGGGCTTCCGGCGCTGGACGCCGGAAAAGGCCACCGAGGTGCACCGCCGGCTCGCCGCCCATCTGTCCCGGTTCGACGCCACCGTTCCCGACTGAGCGCAGCCTGCGCCCTGTCGACGTCATCGGTTTCTGCCGGCGCGCCCGCGCCGGAATCCAAGGGAGGGTCCCCCGTGGCCGCAAAGAAGAAGAACAAGGTCATCATCAGCTGCGCCCTCACGGGCTCCATCCACACCCCGACCATGTCCGACGCCCTGCCGGTGACCCCGGACGAGATCGTCGAGCAGGGCCTGGGTGCGGCGGAGGCCGGTGCCGCGATCCTGCATCTCCATGCCCGCGATCCCGAGACCGGCCGGCCGACGCCGGATCCGGCGGTGTTCATGCAGTTCCTGCCGCGCCTGAAGCAGCAGACCGATGCGGTGCTGAACATCACCACCGGCGGCTCCCTCACCATGACCGTGGAAGAGCGTCTCGCCGGCCCGCTCAAGGCCAAGCCGGAGATGTGTTCCCTCAACATGGGGTCGATGAATTTCGGCATCTTCCCGCTCGCCGACCGCTACAAGAACTGGAAGCATGACTGGGAGGAGCCCTATCTGCGTTCCACCGATGATTTCATCTTCCGCAACACCTTCCGCGACATCGAATATATCCTGAAGAATCTGGGCGAGGGTTGCGGCACCAAGTTCGAATTCGAGTGCTATGACGTCGGCCACCTCTATACGCTGGCCCATTTCATGGACCGCGGGCTGGTGCAGGGGCCGCTGTTCGTGCAGACGATCTTCGGCATTCTCGGCGGCATCGGCGCCGAGGAGCGCAATCTGGTCTTCATGCGCGAGACCGCCGACCGGCTGTTCGGCGATGCCTATGAATGGTCGGTGCTGGCCGCCGGCCGCCACCAGATCCCCTTCACCACCATGGCGACGGTGATGGGCGGCAATGTCCGTGTCGGTCTGGAAGACAGCCTCTATCTCGGCAAGGGCCGCATGGCCAAGAGCAGCGCCGAGCAGGTGGCCAAGATCCGCCGCATCATCGAGGAGCTGTCCCTTGAAGTGGCGACGCCGGCGGAAGCCCGCGAGATGCTCGCCCTGAAGGGTGCCGATCAGGTCGGCTTCTGAGCCGGTCATAGTCCGGATCCGGGACGTCCGCGCCTCTGGTGGCGGACGTCCCGGGCAGCGCCCCCAAGGAGACGCCCCCCAATGTCGAAGAAGAATGCCCTCGTCACCGGCTCGTCGAGCGGGATCGGTCTGGCGGTCGCCCGGCGGCTGGCCGAGGACGGCTGCAATGTCATGCTGAACGGTCTGGGCGATCCGGCCGAGATCGAGGCCCACCGCGCGGCCATTGCCGCCGAGACCGGCGCCACGGTGCTCTATTCCTCCGCCGACATGGCGAAGCCGGAGGAAGTCCGGGCGATGGTGGCCAATGCCATCGCCAGCTTCGGCTCTCTCGACATCGTGGTGAACAATGCCGGCGTGCAGCATGTGGCCGGCATCATGGAGTTCCCCGAGGACAAGTGGGACCTCCTGCTGGCGGTGAACCTGTCGGCGGCCTTCCACGTCATCAAGGCTTCGGTGCCGGGGATGCGGGCGAGCGGCTGGGGCCGCATCGTCAACACGGCCTCGGTGCTGGGTCTCGTGGCCGCCCCCCACAAGCCGGCCTATGTGGCCAGCAAGCACGGCATCATCGGCCTCACCAAGTCGGTGGCGCTGGAAGTCGCGCCCTGGGGCATCACCTGCAACGCCATCTGCCCGGGCACCGTCCACACGCCGCTCATCGACAGGCAGATCGCCCAGCAGGCGAAGGTCACCGGCCTGCCCGAGGACAAGGTGCTCCAGACCGTGTTCCTCGACCGCATGCCCACCGGCCGGCTGATCCCGCCCGAGGAGATCGCGGCCACCGTCGCCTTCCTCGTTTCCGACGGGGCTGCCTCCATCACCGGCACCACCATTGCCGTCGACGGTGGCTACGCCACCCACTGACGGCTCCCGGCCCCCTCGTCCGGGGCCGGCCTTCTTCCCCCCAGGACGGACGTTTCCTGCCCGCCGCGGCAGGGCGTCCGGGCCGGGTCCGGCCACAGAAGCCGGCCTGGCCCTCGCTGCGGGCCTCTTCTTCCGCTTCCGCGGAGGAGGCCCGCAGCGGGCCGCGGGCCCCAAAAGAACGCGACTTCAGGGAGAGACCCCATGCGCAAGTTCCTGCTCGCCGGCGTTGCCGGGCTGGCTTTCGCGGCGTCCGGCGTGGCGCACGCAGACATTTCCGACAAGACCATCAAGATCGCCGTGCTGACCGACATGTCGGGCGTCTATTCCGACGTGAACGGCGAGGGCTCCGTGGTCGCGGCCCGTCTGGCGGCCGAGGATTTCGGCAACGCCATCAATGGCGCGCCGATCGAGATCATCTATGGCGATCACCAGAACAAGGCCGACATCGCGGCCAACCTGACCCGCAAGTGGATCGACACCCAGCAGGTGGATGCCATCGCCGACGTGCCGAATTCCGCCGCCGCGCTGGCGGTGCAGGGCATCACCCGGGACAAGGAGCGCATTTTCCTCGCCGTCGGCCCGGGTTCGGTGGACATCACCGGCAAGGAATGCAGCCCCTACGGCTTCCACTGGATCTATGACACCCATGCCCTCGGCTCGGCCACCGGCCGCGCCCTGATGCAGCAGGGCAAGACGAGCTGGTTCTTCATCTCGGCCGACTACACCTTCGGCCATTCGCTGGAGCACGAGGCCGCCGAGACCGTCAAGGAGATGGGCGGCACGGTGAAGGGCAGCGTGCGCCATCCGCTGGCCAATTCCGACTTCTCGTCCTTCCTCATCCAGGCCCAGGGCTCGGGCGCCGATGTGGTGGCCTTCGCCAATGCCGGCGGCGACACCATCGCCTCGGTGAAGCAGGCCGCCGAATTCGGAATCCCCCAGGGCGGCCAGACGCTGGCGGCCCTGCTCCTCAACATCAACGACGTCGACTCCCTCGGGCTGGAGACCGCCCAGGGCCTGACCATGGCCAATGCCTTCTACTGGGACCAGACCGATGACACCCGGGCGTGGTCGAAGCGCTTCGAGGAGAAGATGGGCCGCAAGCCCTCCATGAACCAGGCCGGCGTCTATTCGGCGGTCCATCATTATCTCCAGGCGATCAAGGAGACCGGCTCCGACAAGGCCCCCGTCGTCGCCGAGAAGATGCGCGCGACCCCGATCAACGACATGATGATGAAGGATGTCACCATCGCCGCCAACGGTCGGGTGATGAACGAAACCTATCTCTACAAGGTGAAGAGCCCGGCGGAATCCAAGTATCCGTGGGATTATCTCACCCTTCTGGAGACGGTTCCGGGCGAGAGTGCCTTCATCGACCCCAAGAAGAGCGGCTGCCCGCTGGTGAAGTGATACCAAAGACCCTTGAAAAGGACTCTTTGCTATTCAGGTTCGGATTTCTCATGTCCTTGGGGCATATGAGAAATCTGATGTTCTTCAGGCGCGCGGGTGCGGTCAGCACGTCGTGCGCCTGGCATGATCCGGCCGGCTTCCTGCGGGGACACGACGTGCTGACCGCACCGTGCCCCGGACTGCCGGGGAGTCCTTGGGTCAGGGATCTCCGGCAGGAGACGGGGCCGGTCTGCGAGACCGCCGTTCCGGTCGCGACCCGGGACGGACGGGTGTCCGTGCGTCGGCCGGTCCTGTCCCCCGGGCCGGCCGGCGCCGGACCGGTTTTTCGCCCGGAGCGGGCGGCGATCCCCGAAAAGAGGACGCGGATGCGGCTTTGCGCCGGTCCGGCGGGCCTTGGATATGGACTTGGACGTCCGATGCCGGCAGATAGAGGCGGGTCTGCGGGCGACGCGATGGCTGGAGAACCGGGCCCGCGCCGCGCCGCTGCCCGTCCGGTTGCTGCCGCGTTGAGGAGACCACCCGTGCTCATCGAGGAGACCCCGCTGCCCGGGGTCGTCATCATCACCCCGCGCCGCTTTGCCGATGCGCGGGGCTTCTTCGTCGAGACCTGGAACCGGAAGACCCTCGCCGCGGCGGGCCTCGTGCTGCCGGACTTCGTGCAGGACAACCTGTCCTGGTCGGCCCAGGCGGGCACGGTGCGCGGCCTGCATTATCAGTCGCCGCCCCATGCCCAGGGCAAGCTGGTGCGCTGCGCCCGCGGCCGGCTGTTCGATGTCGCGGTGGACGTGCGCAACGGCAGCCCGGCCTTCGGCCGCTGGTTCGGACTGGAGCTGTCGGCGGAAAATGGCCGCCAGCTGTGGATCCCGGCCGGCTTCCTGCACGGTTTCGTCTCCCTCGTCGACGACACCGAGATCGCCTACAAGTGCACCGACCATTATGCGCCGGACTGCGATGGCGGCGTGCGCTGGGATTCCTGCGGCATCGACTGGCCGCTGCCGGCGGGCGTCGTGCCGGTGCTTTCCGACAAGGACCTGAAGGCCCCGGCCTTCGCCGATTTTGACAGCCCGTTCCGGTTCGGCGAGGACGCGCGATGAAGATCCTCGTCACCGGTGGCGCCGGCTTCATCGGCTCGGCGGTGGTGCGGCGGGCGGTGCAGGATGGCCACGCCGTCGTCAATGTCGATGCGCTCACCTATGCCGGCTGCCTGGCCAATGTGGCGCCGGTGGCTGCGAGCCCGCTCTATGCCTTCGAGCACGCCGACATCCGCGACCGTGCCGCCCTCCACCGGATCTTCGCGACCCACCGGCCCGACGCGGTGATGCATCTGGCCGCCGAGAGCCATGTCGACCGCTCCATCGACGGCCCCGGCGATTTCATCGAGACCAATGTCGTCGGCACCTTCAACATGCTGGAGGCGGCGCGCGCCTTCTGGACCGGGGCCGGCCGGCCGGCGGACTTCCGCTTCCATCACATTTCCACCGACGAGGTGTTCGGGTCGCTGGGGGCCGAGGGCAAGTTCACCGAGGACACGCCCTATGCGCCGAACAGCCCCTATTCCGCCTCCAAGGCCGGGTCCGACCATCTCGTGCGCGCCTGGCACGAGACCTACGGCCTGCCGGTGGTGATGACCAACTGCTCCAACAATTATGGCCCCTATCATTTCCCCGAGAAGCTCATCCCGGTGGTGATCCTGAAGGCGATCGCCGGCGAGCCGATCCCGGTCTACGGGCAGGGGCTGAATGTCCGCGACTGGCTCTATGTGGAGGACCATGCCGACGCCCTCCTGACGGTGGTGCAGCGCGGGGCCGTCGGCCGCTCCTACAACATCGGCGGCGAGAACGAGGCCCGCAACATCGACCTCGTCACCACGCTGTGCCGCATCCTCGATGCGAAGCGGCCGAAGAACCGGTCCTATGCCGACCAGATCAGCTTCGTCACCGACCGGCCCGGCCATGACCTGCGCTATGCCATCGACCCCACCCGGATCCGCGAGGAACTGGGCTGGCGGCCGTCGGTTACCCTGGACGAGGGGCTGGCGCGCACCGTCGACTGGTATCTGGCCAACGAGGACTGGTGGCGGCCGCTGCTTGCGCGCCATGGCGTCGGCGAACGTCTCGGAGTGAAGGCATGACCCTGCTCGTCATCGGCCGCACCGGACAGGTGGCAACCGAACTCGCCCGGCGCGCGCCCGGCGCCCGCTTCCTCGGCCGGGAGGACTGCGATCTCTCTGAGCCCGAGGCGTGTGCGGCGGCCATCCGCGCGGCGGCCCCCGCCGCCGTCATCAATGCCGCGGCGTGGACGGCGGTGGACCGGGCCGAGAGCGCCGAGGCCGAGGCCACCATCGTCAACGGGGCGGCGCCCGGTGCCATGGCCCGGGCCTGCGCCGGCCTCGGCATCCCGTTCGTCCACATCTCCACCGACTATGTGTTCGACGGATCCGGCACCGCGCCGTGGACGCCGGCAGACGCGCCGGCCCCGGTCAACGCCTATGGCCGCTCCAAGCGGGCGGGGGAGGTGGCGGTTGCCGCCGCCGGCGGGGTCCATGCGGTGCTGCGCACCGCATGGGTCTTTTCCGCCCACGGCTCGAATTTCGTGACGACCATGCTGCGGCTGGGGGCGACGCGGCCGGTGCTGACGGTGGTCGCCGACCAGATCGGCGGACCGACGCCGGCGGCCGCGATCGCGGATGCCTGCCTGACGATCGCCGGGCGGCTGCGGGAGGCGCCCCGGCTGTCGGGCGTCTATCATTTCTCCGGCAGCCCGGACACGAGCTGGGCGGAGTTTGCCCGGGAGATCTTCCGCCAGGCCGGGATGGCGACCACGGTGACGGACATTCCGGCCTCGGCCTATCCGACGCCCGCACGCCGGCCGGCCAATTCGCGGCTGGACTGCACGGGCCTTCAGGCGGCTTTCGGCATCGCGCGGCCGGACTGGCGGGCCGGGCTCGCCGCGGTGCTGGCCGAGATCGAGGGGATCAGGGCATGAGCGCGCGCAAGGGCATCATCCTCGCCGGCGGCACCGGCACCCGGCTCTATCCGGTGACCATCGGCGTGTCGAAGCAGCTGATGCCGATCTACGACAAGCCGATGATCTATTATCCGCTGACCGTGCTGATGCTCGCCGGCATCCGCGAGATCGCGATCATCACCACCCCGCAGGATCAGGAGCAGTTCCGCCGGGTGCTGGGCGACGGCGGACAGTGGGGCATCCGGCTCACCTATGTGATCCAGCCCGATCCGGGCGGCCTCGCCCAGGCCTACACCCTCACTGACGCATTCCTCGCCGGCGCGCCGTCCTGCATGGTGCTCGGCGACAACATCTTCTTCGGCCACGGCCTGCCGGAGCTGCTGGCCGAGGCCGACGCCCGCAGGACCGGCGGCACCGTCTTCGGCTATCAGGTGGCCGATCCCGAGCGCTATGGCGTGGTGGCCATGGATGCCACCGGCCGCGTCACCCAGATCATCGAGAAGCCGAAGGTGCCGCCGTCGCGGCTGGCCGTCACCGGGCTCTATTTTCTGGACGGGACCGCGAGCGAACGCGCCCACCGGCTGACGCCCTCGGCCCGCGGCGAGGTGGAAATCACCAGCCTTCTGGAAACCTATCTGGTCGAGGGCCTGCTGGACGTGAAGCGCATGGGCCGGGGCTTTGCCTGGCTCGACACCGGCACCCATGGCAGCCTGCTCGACGCCGGCAATTTCGTGCGCACCCTTCAGGCCCGGCAGGGCCTCCAGACCGGATGCCCGGAGGAGATCGCCTACCGGCAGGGCTGGATCAGTGCCGGCGACCTGCGCGCGCTGGGCGAGCGGCTGGCCAAGAACCAGTATGGCGCCTATCTGCTGGCGATCCTCGACGAGCCGCCGGCGATCTTCTGAGACCAGGCGCACGAGGTGCTGACCGCCGCTCAGCGCACCTTCGACCAGCGCCCGGCCGCATCCTGCCGCCAGTAGCTGGCGCTGTGGCCCTCGGCCCGGGTGACGGTGCGCCAGTCAGTGCGCGCCTGGGCGAGGGCTTCGGGGTCGTTGCCGTCGAAGATCAGCACGATGCGGTTATAGGCCGGGAGATCGGGGGGAAGCGGCGCCCGGTCGGCGAGGACGCGCACGGTGGCGCCGTTGGGATTGTCGCCTTCCGCCGTCAGATAGACCGGCTGGTCCTCCGGGTCGCCATCGGCCCGGGTGCCATGGGGCAGGAAGGACTCGTCGGTATAGGTCCACAGATGGGCGTCCAGCGCATCGCGGCGCTCCGGCGAACCGGTTTCCACCACGGTGCGCCAGCCCCGGGCGACGCACAGCTCCAGAATGCGCGGCAGCACCCGCTCCAGCGGCGGACCTTCCAGATGATAGAACAGGACTTCCGTCATCGCGG
>JBBSSF010000026.1:0-15312 GCA_038242345.1 Hyphomicrobiales bacterium | reverse complement strand
GTCCGTGGATATCTCTCCCGGAGACAGTTTCCGATTGCAGGATCTCCCGCGGGTTCTCCGTCCCGGGATCCGGCGGGCGGGACAACATCAGAATGACCAGACCATGAGGGGCCGGTGACAGACCGGGCCCGTTCCGGAACTGCGGGAACAGCCCTTTCCGCAGACAGGCACTGCCGTGCCGGAACGGGAGGTCTTTCCCCTCCCTGCCTGTCACGCGAGGCGACGAGACATGACGACAGTGACCCTGATGGCGAAGATCCGTGCGAAGGCGGGGCTGGAAGCCGAGGCGACGGCGTGGCTGGCGACGCTGCTGCCGCCGACCCGGGAGGAGCCGGGCTGCCTCACCTACACCCTTCTGGCCGAGGCCGAGGATCCGGCGGCGATGACCTTCTACGAGGTCTGGGCCGACAAGGCGGCTCTTGATGTCCATCTGGCTGGCGAGAACTTTGCCGCCTTCATTGCCGGCAAGGAAAAATATCTCGAAGAGGCCGTCACCCTCACTTTTTACACGATGATCTGAGAGCGCAAGAGGCGAGAACTGGAATGGCTTCTCTTGAGGAACGGGTCGCGGAACTTGCGGCCAAGGTCGATGCCCTTTCGGCAGAGGCCGATATCCGCCGGGTTCTGGCCCGTTACATGTGGCTGTGCGATGTCCCGCTGCCGGAGCCCGACGCCGATCGCGAGCGTCGCATCGAGCTGATCCTCGATCTCTATTCCGAGGATGCGGTGTGGGAAGGCGTCGGCGCCTATTATGACAACCAGTTCGGCCGTTCGGTCGGCAAGGCGGCGCTGCGCAAGCATTTCGAGGGCTTCTTCCAGCCGCGCCAGCCGGAGATGATCTTCAACACCCATTATCTGACCACCGAGCACATCGTCGTCACCGGCGACACGGCGGAAGGCAACTGGGTGCATTTCCAGCCCTGGATCTTCTCCGACGGCACCTCCCTGCTGCGCTCCAGCCGGCTCTATCCGGCCTTCAAGAAGGAGAACGGCGTCTGGAAGATGTCGCGCTACCGGACCGAGAACGTGTTCGTGGCGCCGCTGCCCTCCAACTGGTGGGAGTCGATCCCCAGGGAGTCCGTGCTCGTGAAGGGCGGCGTCGCCGCCTGATCCGGCCGGGTCCTTCCGCAGGACAACACCGCCGCCGACGCGCTCCCCCTCCCGCGCCGGCGGCACTGCAAGGACGGACGACCGGGAAAAACCGGCGCCACAAGACGGGTTGCCAGAAGAGGACTGTCCTTCATCCGACAAATGGAGCTTCTGCCCATGCTCAGCCGCAAGGGTCCGGCGCGTGCCGGTCTGCGTCTCGCCCTGATCGGGTCCGCACTTGCCGCCTTCCTCGGCACGGCCTCGGCCCAGGTCATCGACTATCCGAGCTATCACTGGAGCGAGCCGACCTATGGCGGCTTTCTCAAGGAGCTGAAGGCCGATTTCGAGGCTGCCAATCCCGGTGTCACCATCAAGGACACCTTCATTCCCTATGGCAGCTATGTCGACCAGATGTATGTCGACATCACCTCGGGCCAGGCGCCCGACGTGCTGACCTCGCTGGATCCCGACTTCAAGCGCTATGTGGATGCGGATCTTCTGGAGCCGCTCAACCCTTATCTGGAAGCGGCCGGCGTCAAGCTGGAAGACTTCATCGCCCCCGAGCAGCTGGCGGTGAAGGACGGCAAGATCTACGGCATCGTGTTCGTCACCAATCCGCGCGCCCTCTTCGTCAACAAGGCGATGGTGGAGAAGGCCGGCCTGCCGCTGCCGACCGATCTCGCCGCCTTCACGGAGGTGACGGAGAAGCTGCGCGATCCGGCGACCCAGACCTTCGGTCTGGCGCTGGCCGCCCATTCCGGCGCGCCCGGCCAGCAATATCTGGAATATGGCCCGCTGTTCGCCTCCTTCGGCGCCAAGTTCTTCACCGACGGCAAGCCCTCGGCCGATACGCCCGAGATGCTGAAGGCGCTCGGCTTCTACAAGATGGTGGTCGACAAGGGCCTGGTGCCGAAGGGCTCGAAGTTCGAGGTGTTCCGGCCGATGTTCGTCAACGGCAAGATCGCCATGTATGTCGCCGGTCCCTTCATGGCCGGGCTGACGGCCGCCGGCAACAAGGAGACCTATGCGAACCTCGTCACGCTGCCCCTGAACCTCGGCCCCGGCAAGCCGGTGACGGTGACCAACTTCCTGGCGATCCCCAAGGGTGCCAAGAACAAGGATCTGGCCGCAAAGCTGCTCATGACCATGCTGCAGGACAAGTATCAGGGCCGCATGGTGGAGCTTATCAAGGCCATTCCGGGCCGCAAGGGCATGGTGCCGGCAAGTTTCGTTGCCGAGAACCCGTGGTTCAAGACCTTCAGCGACATCGCCGGGACCGCGGTCTCCTATGCGCCGGAAGGTGTCGAGCAGTATGGCAGCGACATCATCGCCATCATCGGGCGCCACATGGAAGCGATGCTGTTCGCCGGGGTCTCTGCCGAGGACACCCAGAAGGCCCTCCAGGAGGACCTGACGGAGTTCATGGCCTCCAAGTGAGCGCGCTTCGGCCGCACCGGGAGGCCCTGGGGCCTCCCGGTCTTCCCGCTTCCCCCTGTCGCAATCGGGAAAGGTCTGTCTGCCCGTGGCAGGCCGGCCGGTCCGGACCCTTGACGTCCGGTCTTCCCGGAGAACATGCATGATCCGCAGCCGAAGCCAGAACCTGCACCTCGTCGCCTTCATCGGCCCGGCGGTGGCCGCGCTCGTCGCCGTCTTCCTCGTGCCCGTCTACCAGACCTTCAGCATGAGCCTGCACGCCGACACCATGGGCGGATCGCCGGCCTTTGTCGGCCTGAAGAACTATGCCCGCATCGTCGGCGGGCGCAATTTCGGGCATCTCCTCGTCACCTCGACGATCTACACCCTCGGCAACGTGGTGTTCGTCTGGGGGCTCGGCCTCGGCATCGCGCTTCTGCTCGATCGCAAGTTTGCCGGCCGGGCCCTGGTGCGTGCCGCCTTCATCATTCCGTGGGCGACACCCTATGTGGCGGCGAGCCTCGTCTTCGCCCTGCTGATGAACTACGATGTGGGCGTGCTCAATTATCTTCTGAGCCTCGTGTCCGGCGGCACCCTCCGGATCGGCTTCCTGACCGACTGCCCGGCCGCCCTCGTGACCCTCACCGGCATTTCCATCTGGAAGCTGCTGCCGCTCGGCATCGTCATGATGCTGTCCGCCCTCCAGAGCATTCCGGCCTCCCATTATGAGGCGGCCCATGTGGATGGCGCGACGGCGCTGCAACGCTTCTGGTTCATCACCCTGCCGGGCGTGCGCTCCACCACGGTGATGCTGACGCTGCTGATGATGATCTGGTGCTTCGGGCGCTCCTTCACGGCGATCTACCTGCTGACCGGCGGTGGACCGGCCGGATGCAGCGAGACCATCGTGCTGAAGAGCTATCTGGAGATGTTCCAGCTCTTCCATCCCGGCACGGCGGCGGCGCTTGGCGTGGGCGTGCTTCTCCTGTCCCTCCTCTTTGCCGGGGTCTATGCCCTCGTGCTCGAACGGAGCCGGCGCCATGGCGACTGAAACCCTTCCCGGCGAGGGCCGCTTCGGCTGGCTCGCGACGCTCCTCGTCTATGTCATCGCCTTCGTGATGGCCGTGCCCTTCCTGTGGATGCTGAAATCCTCCATGGAAAGCGACGCGGCGGCGACGGCCTATCCGCCGGCCCTGCTGCCGGACGGGCATTTCCTCACGAGCTTCATCGCCATCGTGACGGAAACGGCGCTGCTGAGATGGCTGTGGAACTCGATCCTCGTCTCGGCGGTATCGACGCTGATCGCCCTCGCCCTGTCGGTTCCGGCCGCCTACGGGCTCTCGCGCTTCCGCTTCCGCGGGCGCGGCGGGCTGGGGCTCGCCATCCTCTCGGCCCAGATGATGCCGCCCATCGTGCTCATCATTCCGCTCTATGCCTTCTTCATCCGGGTCGGGCTGATGGACAGCCTGTGGAGCGTCATCATCGCCAATGCCGCCTTCGCGCTGCCGGTGATGGTGTGGATGCTGAAGACGGTGTTCGACACCGTGCCTTTCGAGATCGACGAGGCGGCGCGCATCGATGGCGCGTCCTGGCTGCGCATCGCCGTCGGCATCGTCGTCCCGCTCGCCATGCCCGGCGTCATCGCGGCCTCCATCTTCGCCTTCCTGAATGCCTGGGACGAATTCATGCTGGCGCGCACCCTGCTCCGGAGCGTCGACCAGTGGGTCGGCACCATCGGCCTGTCCTCGCTGATGGGCGAGTACACCACACCCTGGAACCGGGTGATGGCCACCGCCCTCATCTTCACCCTTCCTCCCGTCACCCTGTTCCTGATCGTCCAGAGGCACTTCGTCTCCGGTCTGGGGGCAGGGGCCGTCAAAGGCTGATCCCCGATGCCAGATCCCGCGGCCAAGGCGCCGGTTCCCGTCGTCATCGACCAGGTGGTCAAGCGCTTCGATGCGACCACCGTGCTGAAGGACATCAGCATCGACATTCCCGCCGGCGCCTTCGTGGTGCTGGTGGGGCCCTCCGGATGCGGCAAGTCCACCCTGCTGCGTTCGATCGCCGGTCTGGAGAGCATCACCGGCGGCGAGATCCGCATCGCCGGGCGCGCCGTCAACCGGCTGTCGCCGCGCGACCGCAACGTCGCCATGGTGTTCCAGAACTACGCCCTCTATCCCCACATGACGGTGGCCGAGAACATGGGCTTCTCGCTGAAGCTGGCGAAGGTGCCGGCGGCAGTGATCGCGGAGAAGGTGAGGGCGGCCGGCGAGATCCTCGGCCTCACGCCTCTTCTGGCCCGCTTCCCCAAGCAGCTCTCCGGCGGCCAGCGCCAGCGCGTCGCCATGGGACGCGCCATCGTGCGCGAGCCCGACGTGTTCCTGTTCGACGAGCCGCTCTCCAATCTGGACGCGAAGCTGCGCGTGCAGATGCGCACCGAGATCCGCGCCCTGCAGCAGCGCCTCGGCACCACCACGGTCTATGTCACCCACGACCAGATCGAGGCCATGACCATGGCCGACCGGATCGTGATCCTGCGCGATGGCCGGGTGATGCAGGCCGGCGCGCCCCTCGATCTCTATGACCGGCCGGACAGCCTGTTCGTCGCCGGCTTCCTCGGCTCGCCGGCGATGAATTTCCTGACGGGCTCCCTCGTCGCCGACGGCTTCCGGCCCGAGGGCGGCACCGGGGTGCTGCCGCTGGCCGGGCCCGTCGCGGCGGCGGCCATCGGCCGGCCGGTGATCTATGGCGTCCGGCCCGAGCATCTGGATCCGGCCGGGGATGGCATTGCCGCCGAGGTCCAGGTGGTGGAGCCGACCGGCGCCGAGACGCTGCTCTTCTGCCGGCTCGCCGGTCAGGCGCTGTCGCTGGTGCTGAAGGAGCGGGTGACGCTTGCGCCCGGATCCCGGATCTGCCTGCGTCCGCGCAGCGAGGCGGTCCACCTGTTCGATCCGCAGACAGAGCTTCGCATCGACCCCCGGGAGATCGCCGGATGAGCACGGAGCCGGCCGGGGTGGCCGATCATGTGGTGGTGGGGGGCGGCTCGGCGGGCGCCATCCTCGCCGCCCGGCTGGCGGAGCGCGGCCGCAGCGTTGTCCTCGTGGAAGCCGGCCCGCGCGACTGGAACCCGTGGATCCACGTGCCCCTGGGTTTCGGCAAGCTCTTCGACACGCCGGGGCTGCTCTGGCCGCATGAGGTGGAGGGCGGGCCGGGGCTTGGCGGACGCCGCATCTTCCAGCCGCGCGGCCGGGTGCTGGGCGGCACGGGCTCCATCAACGGCATGACCTACATGCGCGGCAGCCCGGCGGTGTTCGACCGCTGGGGGCCGGGCTGGCGCTTTGCCGACCTGCTCCCCTATTTCCGCCGGGCGGAAGGCAATCTCTCCAGGTCCGGTCCGGCCCATGGCACCGACGGACCGATCCGGGTGAGCGATCCGCCGCGCCATCCGCTGATGGAGGCCTTCATCGCCAGCGCCGAAGCCCTCGGGCTGCCGCGCACGGAGGATTTCAACGCCGGATCCCCCGACGGGGCGGGCTATTTCCAGTTCACGGTGGCCGATGGCCGCCGCTCGTCCTCGGCCACCGGCTATCTGCGGCCGGCCCCGGCGGGGCTGCGCATCCTGACCGGGGCGCGGGCCGAGCGGATCGTGATCGCGGACGGACGGGCAACCGGGGTCGTCGCCCGGGTCAGCGGGCAGGCGCGGCTCTATGCGGCCCGGGCCGGGGTGATCCTCGCCGCCGGCGCCTTCGGCTCGCCCCATCTGCTCCAGCTTTCCGGCATCGGCCCGGGCGCGGTGCTGACGGACGCCGGCCTGCCGGTGCTCCACGAGCTGCCCGGCGTCGGCTGCAACGGGCAGGACCATTTCGAGTCCCGGGTGATCTTCCGCGCCCGCGGCGTCACCACCCTCAACGATCTCTATCACGCGCCGCTGAAGCGCCTCGGCATGGGGCTGCGCTACATCCTCTCCCGCTCCGGGCCGATGGCCGCGACCGGGGTGGTGGGCGGCGGCTTCTTTCGCGGCGATCCGGGCGCAGAGGAGGCCGACATCCAGATCAATCTCGGGCTCTGGTCGACCTCGCGCCTGGGACCGGAGAGCCGGGAGCCGCTGCTGGACCGGTTCTCCGCCTTCCGCCTCACCGTGGTCGATCTGGCGCCGGAGGCGCGCATGACGGTGACGGCGGTGGCCCCGGACCCGGCGGTGCTGCCGCGCATCACCGCGCCCTTTCTGGAAACCGGGCGCGACTGCCGGGCGATCGTGACGGCCAGCGCGCTCGCCCGCCGGCTGGCGGCGACCGCGCCGCTCTCGGACTTTGCCGAGCGCGAGGCGGTGCCCGGAGTGGAAACGGACCTGCTCGCCTTCGCCCGCCAGTCCGGCCGGCCGAACTTCCACACCGTCGGCACCTGCCGGATGGGCGATGACGACGGCGCGGTGGTGGACCGGGCGCTCCGGGTGCGCGGCCTCGACGGACTGTGGATCGCGGATGCCTCCATCATGCCGGTGATCCCCAATGCCAACACCAATGCGGCGGTGACGGCGATCGCCGAGAAGGCGGCCGACCTGATCGCCGGCCCGGGCTGAAATCCCTTCCGCGGCTCCGGGCCCGTCATCCCCCACGGGACCGGTTGCGGGGCGTCCGCCGGGTGGCTGGTCCCTGTCGGGATCAGACCCGGCGGACGGGCTTTCCTTCCGCCGCCGGGCCTGCCACACTCGGCCATCATGAACAGTTACGAACTGACCCGCGTCATCGCCCTTTTCGGGCTGTTCAATGCCCGCTTCCGGGAAGCCTTTCCGGATGCCGGGACCGACAGCACATGGGCGGTCATCAGCCAGCTGGTCCGTCTCCACATCGAGGGCCAGCCGGTGAGCCTCACCGGCCTCATCGCCGTTTCCGGGCTGCCCTATGGCACGGCCATGCGCCGCATCCACAGCCTTGTCGAGACGGGGATGATCGAGCTGAAGCCGCGCACGGCCACCGGCAAGAGCTTCCATTATCTGCCGAGCCCGGCGCTGCTTGCGGCCTTCGAGCAGTTTGCCGGCAGCATCAAGATCGAGCTGGCGCGGCTGTTCGTCGAGGACCAGCTGCCGGATCCGGCCGACTGCTATTTCGGCGGTGTCCATCAGCGGCTCGCGCTGTCGGAGCGGCATCTGAAGGCGGTGCGGGCCATCCCGGGGGTGGCGCGGATGCGCTTCCTCGCCCAGGACGACTGGTATTTCATGTCGCTGCGCCATCTCTGGTCGGACCTGCGGCGCCCGATCGGCCCGTTCACCATGTTCACCCTGCTGGATCCGCAGGGGCTGCACGACGAACTGGTGGCGAATGCCGCGCGGCCGGTGTCGGAGTTCGACATCCTCGCCTTGCCGGCGGCGTGGCTGCGGGAATTTTCCGAGCGGGGGGCCCTGGCGCCGGTGCCGGCGGGCGAGCGGCCGGCGGCAACCACGGCCGCCTTCGCCGCCCCGGTGCGCGATCTCGTGCGCCTGGACGGGGTGACGCTGGCGGCGCCCGGCTATGTCTCGGTGGATCTTCTGGCCGTGCGGCGGGACCTGTTCGAGGAGGCGGGCATCGCCTTTCCCGCCACCCCGGCCGACGTGCTGGCCGCCGCCCGCCGCTTCCACCATCCCCGGCGCCAGCAGATCGGCCTCGTCTGGAATGGCCGGCGCGGGCGCGATCTCGGGCGCACCTTCCGCTTCATCATGGCCTGCCTCGGCACGCCGCTGCTGAAGCCCGAGGAGACCGGCGCCGATGCCCTCGGTCGCATTGCCGGCCGGCTCGCCGGCGAGCCCGGGCAGGCGGGGCTCGATTATCTCAGGGCGCTGGTGGGAGTGTCGGGGCCGGGGGTGCTGGAGGGCGGCATCCACGAGCAGCTCGCGCCCTTCCTGGCGGGTCGCGTCGCCATGAGCTTCCTGCCGTCGCTGGATGCCACCCGCTACGAGATCGACATCGGCTCCATGGTGAAGGGCCGGGTGGCCTATCTGCCGCCGCCGCGGGTGGGGCGGGCCACGGGCCTCTTTCCCCTCGGCGGCTTCGTGTTCGCGGTGCCCGCCAACCTGCCCGAGGACCGGCACCGCTCGGCCATGGCCTTTCTCGACTGGATCGCCGCGCCCGATCCGGACCCGGGTGAGCCCGGCGGGCGGGTGCCGGCCTCGTCGCTGTTCAGTCTGGTGCGGGATCCGGAATCCGCCCGCCATTCGGCCCTGCACCAGCTCATCGCCCAGCTCATGCGCCAGCGCCGGGTGGCGCCGCCGGCCGCGGTGGGCGCGCCCGGCGATCTCGCCCTCACCACCCTGATCGGCGAGGAGCTGCACGGGGCGCTGACCGGCGAGATGCCGCCGCGGGCAGCCCTTGAGGCCGCCGCGGCGCGCATCGGCCGGATCGCGGTCGCGGCGTGAGATCAAAGATCCTTGAAAAGGACTCTTTGGTATTCCGATGCGGATTTCTCATGCCTTTGGAGCATATGAGAAATCTGCTCTCCTTCAGGCGCTCGGTGCGGTCAGCACTTGCGTGCCTGGTATGAGATCAAAGGTCCTTTCCGAGGATCTTTTGGTCTCACATGCCGGTCGCGCCGGATCCGGTGCGGCGGGCGACGCTGTCGCGGGCGACCAGATGGAAGCCCATCACCCGCATCGCCGGCGCCGGCCGGCCGGCCAGCCGGTCGAGCAGCAGCCGCGCCGCCTCCGCGCCCAGATCGTGGAAGGGCAGGTGGATGGTGCTGAGCGGCGGGTCGACGAACTGGGCCATCACCGTGTCGCCGCAGCCGATCACCGAGACATCTCCGGGCACCGACAGGCCGCGGGCCCGGCATTCCATGATGAGGCCGAGGGCGAGGATGTCGCCGGTGCAGGCGATCGCCGTCAGCCCGGGCAGGCCGGCAAGCAGCCGCGCGGTGGCGGCGCGCGCGGTGGCCGCCTCATAATCCGGGGTCTCGGCGATCACCTCGGGGCCGGCGGCAAGGCCGTGATGGCGCAGACGGTCCAGGGCGCCGCGCACGCGCTCGGCGATCGGCCGGGTGTTGCCGGTCGGCCCGGTCAGCAGCCCGATGCGCCGGTGGCCGCGCCCCACCAGATGATCCACCGCCGACGCCATGGCCGCCGCATCCGGCATGGAGAGGGAGGTGGCGCCGTCGAGACCGGCCGGATCATCCTGGGTGACGAGGGGCACGCCCCGGGCCGTCACCAGGGACATCAGGTCGGGATGGTGATGGGCGCCGGTGAGAATGAGGCCATCGACGCCGCGCTCCAGCATGCGCCGGACATGGGCCAGCTCGATCTGCGGGTCGCGGTGGGAGCAGGCGATCAGCACGCCATAGCCGGCCCCATGCAGGGCGGCTTCCACCCCGCCGATGGTCGGGGCGAACAGCGGGTTGGCGAGCGTCGGCACGATCAGGCCGACGGTCATGGAGCGGCGGCTGACGAGAGAGCGGGCGGCCTGGTTGGGCACATAGTTCGCCTGCTCCAGCACCGCTTCCACGGCCTTGCGCTTTTCCGGCGCCACGAGCCCGGTGCGGTTGACCACCCGCGAGGCGGTGGCGACCGAGACACCGGCGAGCCGCGCAATATCCTTGAGCGTCACGTCCGACCGGGACAAGGCCGCACTCCCTCATGCCGGGGACAGCACGGGCTGACCGCGTCCCCGAAGAACAGCGGATCTCCCAGCTGCCGCCAGGGCCCATGAGAAATCCGCAGCGAACGCGCAAGGGCCCCTTTCCGGGGACCCCTGGCATCAGATCTGGCCGGCCGGGCCCGTCAGGCGGCCCCGTCCATTAGCGTCCCGGTCAGCCGGACCGGCCGTTCAGGCGACCTCGCCGGGGGCACGATATTTCTGCACCGTGCGGAAGCGGCCGAGCAGATAGTCGCCGGACAGGATCGGCGCGTGCCGCGCCGGCCGCTCCGGTGAAATGCAGGCGGGCAGACACGCCACCGGCGTATGATAATCGAGGTTGTAGAACATGGGGATGGAATAGCGCTCGCGCCCGGTGCGGTTCAGCACCCGGTGCGGGTTGGACACGTAGAGATCATTCGTCCAGCGCTGGAACAGGTCGCCGATGTTCACCACCAGCGTGCCGGGGATATAGGGCGCGGCAATCCATTCGCCATCGCGCTTCTGCACTTCGAGGCCACCGATCGGGTCCTGGGCGAGCAGGGTAATCATGCCATAATCGGTGTGCGGAGCGACCCCGAAGGCGTTCTCGGGCGACATCGCCGGCTGCGGCGGATAGTGGAACAGCCGCATCTGCACCATCGGCTTCTGCGTATACTGGAGGAAGAAGCCCTCCTCCAGATCGAGTGCCTTGGCAATCACCTTGAGGAGACGGTCGCCCAGCGCCTTGGCCTCGGCAAAATAGGCTTCCGATGCATCCTTCAGCCACGGCAGGTCTTCCGGCCACTGGTTCGGCGCATGCAGCGGCAGGCCGGCCATCACGTCCGGATCATCGGCGGCAAGGTCGACGCCGATCTCGTAGCTTTCCTTCAGGTCCGAGACGTAGCCCGGGTGCTGGTTGATGCCCTGGGGCATGAAGCCGCGCCGGTAGACCGGATGCATCAGGTGCGTCTGGCGCACCTCTTCCGGCAGGGCGAAGTAGCGCTTCGTGGTCTCGAAGATGCCGTTGAAAACGTTTTCAGGAATGCCGTGATTCCGGACATAGAAGAAGCCGGTTTCCCGGCACGCGCGGTCGAGGGCGCGGGCGAGGTCGTCGATCGGTTCGCCCCGGGTGAGGGGGGCGAGATCGAGGACCGGCACTTCTTCCGGGCTGGCGGCGCGCACGGGCGGGATCATCGGGCTGTCCTTCGGAAAGATCGGAGTGCGGGCAGGCCGGTCTCCGCCGGGCGGCGGAGGCGGCGACGGAAATGGGGTGGGGCCCGCCCCGAGGGGGATACGGCCTGGGCCTATTGGGGGGAGGCGGCAAGCCGGGGCGGGCCCCGGATCGGCGGCCGGCTCGGGGGAAGCCGGCGCGCCAGATGGGGAGCAGTCCGGGCGGCGCGGATGTCGCCCGGACAGGGGGGGAGGGCGGGCCTCAGCTCGCCGGAATGCCGCTCTCGTGGGTTTCGGCCCAGAACAGCACCCGGCGCTGCAGCAGGGTCATGAGGGCGTGCAGGCCGATGCCGATCAGCGACAGCACGATCAGGATGGCGAACACGCCGGCCATGTCGAAGGAGAAATTCATCTGCAGGATCAGATAGCCGAGGCCGGAGCGGGCACCGACGAACTCGCCGACGATGGCGCCGATGACCGACAGCACGATGGCCACATCCAGTCCGACGAAGATGAAGGGCAGGGCATGGGGCAGGCGGACCATGCGGAACACCTGCCAGTGGGTGGCGGTGCAGGCCTTCAGCATGTCGATCTGGTCGCGCGGGGCCGAGCGCAGGCCGACGATGGTGTTGGCGAGCACGGGGAAGAAGGCGATGGCCGCGGTGATGATGATCTTGGAGGACAGGCCATAGCCCGCCCAGATGACGATGATCGGCGCGATCGCCACCTTCGGGATGGTCTGGAAGGCGATCACATAAGGATAGAACAGACGTTCGAGGAAGGCCGACTGGCCGATGGCGACACCGAGCACCATCCCGATCGCCGCGCCGATGACGAAGCCGGCGAGGATTTCGGCCAGCGTCACCCCCAGATGATAGAGGAAGAGGCCGGAGGCAAAGCCGTCCCAGAGGGCGACGAGGACGGCGCTCGGCGGTGGCAGCACGATGGCCGGCACCTCCAGCACCCGCACCAGCCCTTCCCACACGAGCAGGAAGACGATGAGGAGTGCCGGCGACAGCAGCCGGCTGTCCTTCCAGCTCTTCGCCGGCGCGGCCGGACGGGCGGGCTTTTCAGCGGCTGCCGGCGGAGCATCGGAACGGGCGAGATCGGCCATCAGTCGAGCGCTCCCTCGGTCTGGAAGTGGCGGCGGATGGCCGAGACATAGGCCCCGAACTCCGGCGTGTTGAACATCGCCAGCCGCCGCGGCCGCGGCAGGTCGACATCGAGGATCTCGGCGATGCGGCCGGGGCGCGGTGTCATCACCACCACCCGGTCGGCCAGGAACACGGCTTCCGGAATGGAATGGGTGACCAGCATCACCGTCGTCCGCTTCTCCTGCCAGATGCGCAGCAGCTCCAGATTCATGCTCTCCCGGGTCATGGCGTCCAGAGCCCCGAAGGGCTCGTCCATGAGCAGGAAGGCCGGCTCGTGGATGAGGGCGCGGCAGATACCGACCCGCTGCTGCATGCCGCCCGAGAGTTCGCGCGGATATTTGTCGCCGAAGCCCGAGAGGCCGACCATCTCCAGAAGTTCATGGGCCCGCGCCCGGGATTTCTCCCGGTCGAGACCCTGGACTTCGGCCGGCACCAGCACATTTTCCAGCACCGTGCGCCAGGGCAGCAGCACCGGCGCCTGGAACACCACCCCCAGAGTCCGGCTGGGGCCGTCGAGATCGCGTCCGGCGATCTCGCTGGTTCCGGAGGTGCGCCGCAGGATCCCGGCGAGGATCTTGAGGAGGGTGCTCTTGCCGCAGCCGGACGGGCCGACAATGGTGACAAAGGACCCGCGGGCAATGTCGAGGTCGATGGCCGAGAGGGCATGCACCTCGCCGGCATCCCGGGTGGGATAGACCTTGTCCAGACGCGCGATCCGGACCAGCGGATCCGCGCCGGCCGCGACAGGAGCCGACATCAGCCGTTCACCTTGCAGGCCTTGGCGTCGGCGCGGACGGCATCGGCGTCGAAGTCGTTCACGCGCTTCAGGAAATCCGGGATCTTCACGATCATGTCGGCCGGCGCCATCTCGCCCGGCACCAGGCCGGCGGCCTTCAGGAAGGTCTGCAGCCGGGCGACGCCGGCCGGATCGGTGGCGCCCCATTCCTTGCCGCCATTGAGCTCGAAGCCGGCGGACAGGGAATTCAGCTGGGCATTGATGTTGTTGAGGTCCCAGGACAGCAGCGTGGCCTCGTCAGCCCCCTTCGGCTTGGTCTCGGGATAGTGCTCCCAGTGCAGCTTCACCGCGCATTCCGGATTGGCCAGCGCGAACACCGTCGCCATGGCGACACCCTTGGCGATCGCCACGACCATGTCGGGATCGGTCTCGGCGGTCTGCTGCATGGTCGAGAGCGAATAGTCCGGATAGGTCTTCCAGTCGTCGGGGATGATCTTGTGCAGCTTCAGCCCGGCATTCTCGAAGCCGGCGGTGGCGGAGGCCCAGTAGAGCAGGGCATCGACCTGACCGGTCTTCAGCGCCTGCACCGGGGCGGCGCCCAGACCCAGCGGCACCAGGGTCACGTCCTTGTCCGGGTCGACGCCATTGGCGGCGAGCCAGCTCTTCAGCAGCGGAATGCCGCCGGTCGCCAGGCTGAACACCCCGATGGTCTTGCCCTTGAGGTCGCTGGCCTTGGTGATGCCGGCGCCGTCCAGCGTCGAAATCGACCAGTCGATGATGCCATTCTGCATGACGAAGCGCACCGGTAGGTTGTTCTTGGTGTTCGACTGGAGAATGACGCTGGCGTTCACCTGGGCGAACTGGGCATTGCCGGCCACCATCTGCTGGATGGCCTGAAGCGAGGCGCCCACCGGCTCCACCTTCACGTCATAGCCTTCCTTCTTCCAGTAGCCGAGGGTCAGCGGCAGGGTCAGCATCGGATAGCCGACATTCAGCACCGAGGTGCCGACGGCAATCGTCACCGGCTTCGGATCGGCCGCCAGCGCCGGCGTGGCGAGCAGGGTGGAGGCAAGGACTGCGACGGTGAGGCGTTTCGCGGACATGGCAGAGCGGGCCTTTTGTAGAGCATTTTCAAGCGAAGTGGCTACCGGTTCGCGTGAGGAAAATGCGCAAGATCAGGAGCCTGGAGCGTTTTCCGTGAGCCGGAGCGAACGGAGAGCGCTCCAGGACACGGACCGGACGCCCTTCGGGCGGCGCGGCGGAGCGGGGACGGGGACACGCAGGGAACGCCCCTCCGTCCCGGGAGAGACCCCCCGGAGCGTGCATCCCGGGACTTGCCGAAGTGGCCGGGACCTGTCACCTTCCCGACCATCGCATTCTGAAAACCTTTTCAGCAAGCTGCGTGCCAAGGTCACATTTTTCTGGATGAACCAGAAAAATCTTTTTCCAGCAAGCTGTTAAATCCGAAACCGGGCTGTCATCCGCTTTCGGGCTTCCGTAGTTTCCCTGATGATTTTCTGGTCATCCTGCTGATGCGGTAACCAGAGTCATCCGCAGCCCTTGTCCGTCGAGAAGATGATGATCGACATTGCGACCCTTCCCAAAGCCGAACTGCACATGCATATCGAGGGGAGCCTCACCCCGGAGCGCATGATTGCGCTTGCAGCCCGCAATGCTGTGTCCATTCCCTTCGCCACCCCGGCCGATGTCGAGGCGGCATGCGAGTTTCGCAACCTCGCCGATTTCCTCGAACTCTATTATGCCGGGCTGAAGGTGATGCTGACGGCGCGGGATTTCGAGGAAGTGACCTTCGATTATCTGCAGGGCGCGGCGGCCGAGAATGTGCGCCATGCCGAAATGTTCATCAGCCCGCAGGCCCATCTGCGCCGGGGCATCCCGTTCGCCACCCTGATGGACGGCATCCTCTCGGCCATGCAGGCGGCCGAGCGCGCGTTCGGCATCACCAGCGGCCTGATCCTCGGTCTCCAGCGCCAGTTCCCCGAGGCGGAGGGCTTCCAGGTGCTGGAGGAGGCCCGGGCCTATGAGGGGCGGGTGATCGGCCTCGGCCTTGGCGGGCCGGAGATCGGCAATCCGCCGTCGAAGTTCGCCCGCGTCTATGCCGAGGCCCGCGCCCGCGGCCTGAAGACCATGGCGCACGCCGGCGAGGAGGGCG
>JBBSSF010000025.1:0-15353 GCA_038242345.1 Hyphomicrobiales bacterium | reverse complement strand
CTCGGGGCGGAGGCCGAGGTCCGCGCTCTGGTGCGGGCCCGCCCGGCACTGGTGGCCGAGACGATGACCATGCCGGTGCTGCCGGACATCCTTCTCGCCGCGCCCGGCCTCGTGCCCGACGGGCCGGAGCGGGAGCAGCTGGAAGAGGCCGCCGGCCGTTTCCGTCGCGCGGTTCAGGTTCAGACACGGCTCTGGGCGCGTCTGCGCGATCCCGGAACCCGCCTTGCCGTGGTCGGCAATGCGCCGTGCGAACTCGGTCTCGGGCGCGGCGCGGAGATCGACGGCCACGACATCGTGGTGCGCTTCAACCGGTTCTCCCTCGCCGACGAACACGTGCCGGATTATGGCCGCAGGCTGTCGGTCATCGTGCGCTCCGGCGCCGACCGGCCGGCCTACGAGACCCACATGTCGCCGGACGTCGACACCATCATTTCCGGCATCCGCCCCGACACGCTGTGGCGGAAATGGGAGGTGTTCAACCGGCTCGCCGGTCTCGGCCATCCGCTGAGCTGGTTTCCCGACGACATCACCACAGCCCTCCTCGACCGGCTCCACAGCCGGCCAAGCTCGGGGCTCTATTTCCTGCTGTGCCTCCGGCACTTCCGGCCGGATCTGCGCGGGGTCGACTTCTACGGCTTCGCCTTCACCGACCAGATCGGCCCCGATGCCAGCCCCGCGCATTATTTCGACCGCTCGCCGCCGGCCCTCAGGCACAACTGGGCGGAAGAGCGCCGCCTCTACGAGGCCCTGCTTGCCGAGATGGCGGCCGGGCGGTCTCCCGGATCCGGCACGCTTCCGGCGTGAGGGCTCGCGCCCCCGCCGGGCATCCGCTCAGGCGGTTGCGCTCCGGATGGTGATCTTGCAGGCCTCGGGCGCGACTTTCGCCAGCTGCGGGATCGCGATCTGCGGATGACGCATTCTGCCCTGGCGCACCGGCGCCGGATCCGCCTTGATCTTCCGCAAGCATTTCCGGCCCGGACAAGGGCGAACACCGAACGGGACATGAACGGAATCGGAAAATAGGCTAAGACCAGAACCGGAACCCGATTCGGTTCCCTGCGCAAGGACACTTTCCTGATGACCACGCCACCGATCCGCATTCTCGGTCTGGATCCGGGCCTGCGCCGCACCGGCTGGGGCGCGATCGAGGTGGTGGGCAACAATTATGCCTTCCTCGGCTCCGGCACCATCACCTCCGATGGCGACATGGATCTCGCCCGGCGGCTGCTGGCGCTGTTCGAGGGGCTGGAGGAAATGATGACCCGGGTCCGCCCCGACGAGGTGGCGGTGGAGCAGACCTTCGTCAACCGGGATGCGGCGGCGACCCTGAAGCTCGGCCAGGCGCGCGCCATGTCGCTGCTGGTGCCGGCCCGCTTCGGCCTGCCGGTCTCCGAATATGCGCCGAATGCCGTGAAGAAGACCGTGGTGGGCGCCGGCCACGCCGAAAAGCAGCAGATCCGCGCCATGGTGAAGGTGCTGCTGCCGCGCGCCCGCTTCGACAGCGACGATGCGGCGGATGCATTGGCCATCGCCCTGTGTCATGCCCAGCACCGCGGCTCCTATGCCGCCCGGATCGCTGCCGCCGGCGGCTGATCCCTTTCCTGTCGGACCGCGAGCGGAAATCCGGAGCTCTCCATGATCGGCAAGCTGAAGGGCGTGATCGACGAGATCGGCGAGGATCATGTGGTGCTCGACGTCCATGGCGTCGGCTACGAGCTCTACTGTCCCGCCCGGGTGCTCGCCCGCCTGCCCGGCAGCGGCGAGGCCGCCGCCTTCCATGTGGAAATGGTGGTGCGCGAGGACATGATCCGGCTCTATGGCTTCGCCAGTGCCGAGGAACGGGCCTGGTTCCGCCTGCTCACCACCGTGCAGGGGGTGGGCGCGAAGGTGGCCCTCGGTCTCCTCGGCGTCATGTCCGGCGACGATCTCGCCCGCGCCGTGATCGGAGGCGACAAGACCGCCCTCGCCCGGGCGCCCGGCGTCGGCCGGCGGCTGGCCGAGCGCCTCGTCACCGAACTGAAGGACAAGACCCCGGCCGTTGCCGGCCTGCCGCCGGGCCTCGCCCCGCCCGCGGGCGCCGCCGGTGCCCCGGCCGATGCCGGGCCGGTGGGGGATGCGGTGTCGGCCCTCGTCAATCTCGGCTATCCCGGGCCCCAGGCCCAGGCCGCGGTGCGGGCGAGCGCCGCCATCCTGGAGGCGGAGGGCGCCGACCTCCGCACCGAGGTGCTGATCCGGCGGGCGCTGCGCGAACTGGCGCGCTGACCGGGCCAGGCCGCGGACGGCGCCCCCGTCCATTTCCCCGTCCGCTTTCGCCCGCCGCCCGCCGCCTGCGCCCGCTTTGCGCTGTCGCAAGGGCAGGACGCCCCATCGGGATTACACCGATCGCCACGGATCCGGCATCCGCGCCGCTCGCCCCGGCGCGCCGGATCCGCCCAGCCGAGGCCCGTCCTTGTCCCTGCGGTCCGCCCTCCCCTCCTAGGATCCGGCGACAGGGGCGGGTCCCAGCGCGGCCCGTCGGCGCCCTGCCTCCCGTGCAGGGCGCGGACCATCTCGCCCGCCGGTTCCCGCGCCGGGTCGCAGTCGCACATCCGCGCGATTGCGTAAGCGCATTGCCGTAAGTAGCGCGACCGACTTTTCCGTGCCTCCGCCCGGAGTAGGGTGCCCTTGTCGCGGAACGGACACGCACAGGGATCCGCGCACGGTGCTCCGGAGGGCGAAACCGGAGAGACAACCCGGACCGGATCCCGTTTCCCGTTCCCCGACAAAGGGATGGAGGGGAAACCAATGGCTTATCTCGACCGTGTTTTTGCCGGTGGTGCCGGACGCTATGCGCCCCCGCCGATGGACCCCGATGCCGACTGGGCGGATCTCGTCGCCTCGCCGCGGGCCAAGGCCGAACGCCATGGCGAGCACGAAGTTCTCTTCCACGAGGGCGATCGCGCCGAGCGCTTCTTCGAGATCGTCGACGGGTCGGTGATGCTCTACAAGCTCCTGCCCGATGGCCGCCGCCAGGTGGTCGAGATTCTCGGCCCCGGCGATCTCTTCGGCCTGCCCTATGGCCCCCAGCAGGAATGTTCCGCCGAAACCCTGATGGTCTCCACCCTGCGCGTCATCGACCGGCGCGAGGCGGAAACCTCCGTCGGTCTCCAGCGTCATATCGCCAAGTGCCTGCTGGCCCAGGTGGCGACCCTGCACGAACATGCCGTGCTGCTCGGCCGCAAGTCGGCCCAGGAACGGGTGGCGACCTTCCTCGTCCGCCTCGTGCCGCGCCGCAGCCGTCCCGGCTGCCCGGGCCCCGGCCGCGAGAATGACGAGGCGGTGATCCGCCTGTCGATGACCCGGCAGGAAATCGCCGACTATCTCGGCCTCACCATCGAGACCGTCTCGCGGGTGATCTCGGACCTGCGCCGCCGCGGCATCCTGGCCGCCGACAAGCAGGACCGGCTGCGCATCCCCGACATCTGCGCCCTGTGCCGGCTTTCCGGCATGCGCTGATCCCGGAACCCCATGGACAGATCCGGCCCGCGCACGGCATCCTGACCGGCGCGGCCCCCGGGTCGGCGTGTCATACCAGGCGCACGGAGTGCTGACCGCACCTTAGCGCCTGAAGATCAGCAGATTTCCCATATGCCCCAGGGACATGGGAAATCTGCATCGGAATACCAAAGAGTCCTTTTCAAGGATCTTTGGTATCACCCCACGCCGCGCCGTCCGCCGCGCCCCAAGGACACGGAGCGCCCGGTGCGTCTGATCGGCATTCTGGGGGGCACCAGCTGGCCCTCCACCATCCTGCCCTATCGCCTCCTGAACACGCAGGTACAGCGGCGCCTCGGCGGCTTCCATTCCGCCCGCATCCTGCTGTCCAGCATCGACTATCACGCGATCAAGAGCCGCTATGGCGCCCGCTTTGCGGAAGTCCCTCCGCTTCTGAAGGCGGAGGCCGAAGCCCTGCTCGCCCGCCGGCCGGACTGCTGGATGATCGCCAACAACACCCTGCACAAGGCCTATGACCGGATCGCCGGCGAGCTCGATCCGACCATTCCCTTCTTCCATGCGGTGCATCTCACCCGGGATCATCTGGTGGCCCGGGGCCTCCGCCGGGTGCTCCTCACCGGCACCCGCTTCACCATGGAGGACGGCTTCTTCGCCGACGGGCTCGCGGCCGCCGGCATCGAGGTGGCGGTGCCCGAAGAGGCCGATCGCGAACGCATCCAGGCGATCCAGACCCGGCTTGCCGCCGGCGAAACGGATACGGCCTTCGCCCCCGTCTTCGCCGACATTCTCGCCCGGGCCGCCGACGCGGGCTGCACGGCGGTCGTGACCGCCTGCACGGAACTGCCCCTGGTCGTTCACGCCGGCCTGACCTCCCTGGCCGTCGTGGACCCGCTGGAGCTCCAGTGCACCGCCTGCCTCGATTTTGCCCTTTCCCCGGACGCCACAACCTGAAATATCATGACCGGCATCGGCATCCGTCAGGATGCAGGCGCATGGACCCTATTCCCATGAGAAGCAGGATGTATTCCGGCCTCGCCGTTCTCGAGGCCCGCTGGTGGAAAGAGAAAAATCTCTCTGTCCGTCCGCTCTTCGATACTTTTTCAAAAATCAACTATTCCAATGCCGACGCCTATTCCTATGACATGTTCTGCGATGAAAACTCGTTTCGCATCAACATGCAGCGCCTGGGCGCCGACACCGCGACAAGATATCTCTATATTTCCTGTCGCGGTGACGAAAAACAACTGATGCCGAATGAAAATAATAGCATCTCAAGATCAAAGCTGAAATTCATCACCTCGAACGCCAATATCAGGCATACGATAAGGGGGGTGTATTTCAATTCCAGCCTGTCGATCAGCCGGATCGCGCCCTATATGCTCTCCGAGACCAACGCCCTGGACTGGGTCATCGGCTATGGCGGGGAGGCCGCGTGGGCGGAAGCGGCCGTTGTGGATCTGTTCTTCTTCAACACCCTGCTGATGGCCGAGCGGGCGCGGGCCGGGGGGCCGGCGTCCCCCGCGGTCCCCCTCATCGAGGAGGTTGCCACGGCGGTGCGGGCCAACCTGCGCGGCCTCGCCGGTCGCCTGCGCCTCCAGATCTTCCGCCGCCGCAAGGATGGCGGGATCGACCGGCTGCTCTGAGGCCGCCCCAAAAAGAGGCGGGCCGGAGATCCGGTGACGGACCTCCGGCTCCGGAGCCTGTTCAGGGACCTTCGGTATCAGACCAGGCGCATGAAGTGCGGACCGCACCTTAGAGCATTTTCAAGCGAAGTGGATACCGGTTCGCATGAAGAAAATGCGTCACCTCAATAATCTAGAGCGCTTTCCGGTGAGCCGGAGCGAACGGAAAACGCTCTAGCGCCTGAAGGACAGCGGATTTCTCATATGCTCAAAAGGCATGAGAAATCCGCACCGGAATAGCCAAGGTCCTTTTCAAGAACCCCGGGTATCAGACGCTCACAGATCGAAATCGCTGGCCCGCAGCACCGAAACGCCCTGGACGATGAGGGAGAAGTCGGCCTTGCCGTCTCCGTTCACGTCGCCGGAGACATAGAGCCCGGCGCTGGTGGCGCGATAGGTCAGCTCGCCGGCCGTGCCCGAGAAGGACGCGGTGCCGATGAAGGTGAAGTCCTGATCGCCGGACTTCACCGTGCTGGCATCGAGCGCCGACAGGTCGATGGTGTCGGAGGAGCTGAAATCGGTGATGGTGTCCCGTCCCGAGGCGACGGTGCGGCTGTCCGACAGGGCGGAGAAGACGAAGGTGTCCTGTCCGGCGCCCCCGGTGAGGATGTCGGCACCGTGCCCGCCGGTCAGGAGGTCGTTGCCGGCGCCGCCGTCCAGGGTGTCGTTGCCGGTGCCGCCGCTCACCGTGTCATTGCCGTTGCCGGCGGTCAGGGTGTTGGCGCCGGAATTGCCGGTGATGAGGTTGGCCAGCGTGTTGCCGGTGCCCGACAGGCTGGACGTGCCTGTCAGCGTCAGTCGCTCGACATAGCTGGCGAGCGTGTGGCTGACGGTGGAATAGACCGTGTCGGTGCCGCCCGAGGAGGTCTCCACGATGCGGTCGCCGGCGGAATCGACATAGTAGATGTCGTTGCCCGCGCCACCGACCATGGTATCGGAGCCGGCCCCGCCATTCAGCCGGTCGACCCCGTCGCCACCATTGAGGGAATCGTTGCCGTCGCCGCCGAGCAGGCTGTCAGTGCCGTCGCCGCCGATCAGGGTGTCCCGGCCATCCCCGCCCGAGAGGACATTGGCGCCGGAATTGCCGGTGATGCGGTTGGCCAGATCGTTGCCGGTGCCGCGCAGGTTGGAGGAGCCGGTGAGCGTCAGCCGTTCGACATTGTCGGACAGGGTGAGGCTGACGGTGGAGGACACGGTGTCGGTGCCGGCGCTGGCCGCCTCGGTCACCACATCGCGGGTCGAGTCCACATAGTAGACGTCGTTGCCGGCGCCGCCGTCCATCGTGTCATAGCCGGCGCCGCCGATCAGCGTGTCGTGGCCCGAGCCACCGATCAGGGAATCGTTGCCGGCATCGCCGGAGATGCGGTCATTGCCGCTGCCGCCGTCAATGGTGTCGTTGCCCGCGCCGCCCAGAAGCGAGTCATTGCCGGCGCCGCCATAGATGCGGTCGTTGCCGAGGGCGCCGCTCAGGGTGTCGGCGCCGTTGTTGCCGTAGAGGGTGTCGGCATAGCGGGTGCCGGTGAAGACATCACCGCCCACCGAGCCGTTGAGACGCACGGAGCCGGAGGCGATCTCGTCGAGCAGGATGGACGGATCCAGCGTGTCGCGCATGCCCATGAGAGCGGCGACGAACTCGTGCAGTTCCCCCTTGGTGGAGGTGGAATTGGAGATGTCGAGCCCGGTGATCGTCACCACCGAGGAATAATTGCGGATGCGACCGGCCGAATCCGTGTTCAGCGACCCATCCGACAGCACCGAATTCCCGAGGGTGCCGAGCGAGATGCTGGTCGCCTCACCGCTCACGGTGTGGGTCGGATAATAATAGGCGAAGTCGGAGCCGGAGAGAACGACCAGAGGCGTGCTCTCGGGATCGGATTCATCGACGATGCCGCTGAAATACATCTGGTCCGAGACGAAGCTCGGAAAGTTGTCCATGTCGAAGCTGGAGAAGAAGTCGGCGACATAGGCGTCAAAGTCGACACCGGCCGAGGCGGTTCCCGTCAGGGTGATGGTCGTGGTCATGGGAGCGGATCCTGGGATCAGTCGTCAGTGAGGCAGACCGAAGGGGGACGGGACGACCTTCGGGCGAAGCGCACCCCGAGCGGGCACGCACGGAGGCTTTCGCCGGCACTCTGGTTGCCGGCGTCGGCCCGTCCGGATCTTTTTGGGGCCTGCTGTCAGGCGGCCGCGGAAGCCTTGCCACCGAGGGCGAGGACGACCTCGAAGCCTTCGAACACCGGGTGCTCGATCACCATGCTCATGCCGCGGCCGGTGTTGGCGTGGGCCAGGCGGAATTCCTCCGACCGGGTCCAGTTCTCGAAGTCGGCGCGCTCGTTCCACAGGGTGTGGGTGGAGAACAGGATGCTGTCCTCGCCCTCGGGCCCGCGCAGCAGGTGGAACTCGATGAAGCCGGGCACGCGGCCGAGCAGGAATTCGCGGTTCAGCCACAGGGCCTCGAACGCGGCTTCCTCGCCCTTGCGGACCTTGAAACGGTTCATGGCGATGAACATGCAGTCATCCTTCGTCTGTCGGAAATGCGGGAGGAGAGATCAGGCGGACGGTCACCCGTCCACACCCAGCCGGATCGTCAGTCCGAGCTTGGCGTTGAGGCCCGGGCTCGGCGTGCTGTCGAGATATTGCCAATAGTAACGGTCGAACAGATTGTCGACGGCGAGGTTGAGGCTGGTGGACTTGTTGACCTGCCAGTTGGCAAAGACATCCACGAGACCATAGCCCTTGCCATAGCCCGGATAGAGGTCGGAGCTGTCATTGTCGCGATTGCCGACAAGGGTGGCGGAGACGCCGGCGGCAAGCGCCTTCTCGAAGGCGCGGAAGCCGAGGGTGGCCGTCAGCTGGCTCGGCACCTCGGAATAGACCGCTTCGCCGGTGGCATCATTGGTGGCGCTGACGATGGAGCCGGCCACCCGGCCGAAAACGAAGCCGGCATCATAGGTCGCCTCCAGCTCCACGCCTTCCACCGTCACGTCGGCAATGTTGCGATAGGTGATCCCCGCCGCCCAGATCGGCGTGGTGATGGTGTACATGTCGATATAGTTCGACACCTTGTTGTGGTAGACGCCGGCCTTCAGGCGCAGGGCATCATCCTTCAGCGGTGTCAGATTATCGAGGCGCAGGTTCAGGCCGGCCTCGAAATTGTGGGCGATTTCCGGTTTCAGGTTGGGGTTGGGATAGAAGTTGCCCCAGCCGCCGGGATGCAGTCCGTCGATGAGGGTCTCGGTGATGGCCGGACCGCGAAAGGCCTGGGAATAGCCGCCATAGAAGGTCACCGGCTCCCACGGCGTGATGCCGAGCATCAGCTTCGGCGACAGATGATAGGCGGTGTTGTCGACATCCTCGCCGTCCTGGGTGGTGCCGGTCAGGGCATAGCCGTCGAACCGGGCGCCGGCGACGATCTCCAGCCACGAGGCATGGCGGATGCGATCCTCGACGAAGAAGCCGCCGGCCTGACGCTGCCCGTCCGGGGTCAGCTGGCCATAGGCTTCGGGATCCTCGGCGGTCGTGTTGTCCTGGAAGAAGTCGCCGCCATAGAACAGCGTGTGGGACAGGTCCCCGGTCCGGAACAGAGACGTGTTGTTGAGGTCGCCGCCGAAGGTGCCGAGGTCGAAGGTGCGCCGGGTACCCGCCGTCGACCCCTCGGTGTCGATCTGGGTCATGTCGGTGCCGGTATAGTAACCGTTGAAGAAGACGTTGACCCAGTCATTGTCGGACGGGTTGTAGCGGTAGCGGGCACCGATCGTGTCGGCGATGACGTCGGAGGCGCGCGGCGTCGAGACACCGTTCATGAAGGTGTTGTCATAGCGCATGGCCGAGAGCGTCAGCTGCTGGTCCTCGCCCGGCTGCGCCTCGATCTTGAACAGGCCCGATCCCAGTTCCTGGGAGGTGTTGGGCACCGTGGTCGCGCCGGTGGACGGGCCGGCGACATCGCCCATGCGATAGTTGCCAAAGTCGGAGGCCGTGAAGGCCGCCAGCGCGCCAAAGCCCTCGGTCGCCCGCACCGCCGCCTCGAAATGGCCGAGCGGCCCGGCGCCATTGGTCTGGTAGCGCAACCGCGTCCGGCCGGCGACGATCTCGCCGGGCTCCAGAATGTCGTCGATGCCGATGGTAGAGAAATTCACCACGCCGGCGATCGCGCCGGAGCCATAGGCCATGGCATTGGGGCCGCGCGTCACGTCGACCATCGAGATCATCTCGGGATCGAAATAGACGACGCCATTGGCACCGTGGCCGGAGCGCTGGAAATTCTGTCGCGCGCCATCGACCATCACGTTGACGCGGCCAAAATCCTGGAGGCCGCGGATGTTGATGGCCGTGCCCGGATCATCCGACGAGATCTGCGTGGTGACGCCGGGCACCTCGCGCAGCATCTCCCGCGCCGTGCCCGCCTGACGCTCGTCCAGCCGGGAGCGGTCGATCACCGTCACCGGCGCGATGTCATCGAAGCCGCTGGTCTCGTCCGCCCCGGTGAGGGTGATGGTGTCGAGCAGGATCGTCGTCCCGTCGGCGGCCGGATCGGCCGCGGGATCGCCCGCCTCCTGGGCATGGACGGGCAGCGGGGCCAGAAGCACGGCCACAAGGCCGGCCGCCACCGGCCAGACCGGAACGGGGCGTCGCGCGGGGGTCGCTCGGACCAAGGCAGTCTCCCTTGCGGTCGGCAACTCCGGCTCGGACAGGGCGGCGGGTCCGGCAAGTCGGAATGCTGTTTGTCATCGTTCCAATGCAAATGACTCTGCGAATGATTTGCATTTCGGATAGGCCGGTTTTGCCGGCGGGGCGCAGCCTTGTCAAGCGGCGCCTGCATCGCGCGGTGGAAAGCCGGCCGCCGGGAAGCCCGCCGGGCGGGGAATCGGGGAGCGCGGCGGCGTTCTCGCGGGGAAGACACCGCGGGCGGACGCGGGAGAGCCGGGGCCGGGCGAAGGAAGGGGCGCCAAACCGGAGCGCGGCCGCGGGTCGTCTCGTGCCAGGCGTACGACGTGCCGACCGCACCCGCGCGCCGGAAGGGCATCAGATTTTCCATATGCCTCAATGGCATGGAAAATCTGCATCGGACTATCAGAGAGTCCTCTCCGAGGATCTTCGGTATCACGCCCGCCCTGACGGATGCCGGGAAGCGGCGCGGGACGGATCGCGGGAGGGCCCTCGCCGCTGGCCGCGGCGTCGCAAATCGGGTGGCGCGGGATCCGCGCCCGGCGCATCCTCACGGCACAGACGGGCCGGACTGTGCCGGCCTCCCGAATCGGCGCCCCCGGCAGCGGCCCTGCCGGGAGGTGCCATCCGGATGCGGCTGTCCCCTCTCCCCTCTCCGGGGGACCGGCCAGGCGCATCCCGTCCGCGATCGTGTGCGGGCGGGGCCCGGCCTCCCGACAAGGGACCGCGCCCGCCCGGAGGCGTCGCCATCAGGGGAGCGGATCGGCATGACCCTGCCGGACGAAGGACTGGAGTGCGGCACGGCCCTGCGCGGGCCGTCGGTTCTCCTGGGGGCGGCCCTCGATGCGGCCCGGCCGCCGGAGGGCGCCGACTACGAGATCGTGCGGCGGGCGCTGGCCTTCATGGGCGAGCGCTGGCGCGGCCAGCCCGATGTGGCCGCGGTCGCCGCGGCGGCCGGGGTGAGCGAGGTGCAGCTCACCCGGGCGCTCACCCGCTGGGCCGGCATCACGCCCAAGCAGTTCCTCCAGGCCCAGACGCTGGACCATGCCCGGCGCCTGCTGAAGGAGGAGGCGAGCCTTCTGGAAACGGCGCTGGAAGTGGGCCTCTCGGGCCCCGCCCGGCTGCACGACCTGTTCGTGACCCATGAGGCGATGACCCCGGGCGACTACAAGGCCGGCGCGGCGGGTCTGGTGATCCGCTGGGGCTGGACCCCGTCCCCGTTCGGCCAGGCCCTGGTGATGGCCACCGAGCGCGGGCTGGCGGGCCTTGCCTTCGCCGATCCGGAAAATGAGGCGGCCACCTTTGCCGACATGACGGCGCGCTGGCCGCGGGCGACCTATGTCGAGGATGCGGCGGCGGTCGCGCCCTATGCGGCGCGGATCTTCGAGCCGGCGCGCTGGACGCCGGAAACGCCGCTCCGGGTGGTGCTGATCGGATCGGATTTCGAGGTGCGGGTGTGGAGCACCCTGCTCAGGGTGCCGTTCGCGTCAGCGGCCACCTATACCGGCATCGCCCGGGCGATCGGCCGGCCCACGGCGGCGCGCGCGGTCGGCACGGCGGTCGGGCGTAACCCGATCTCCTTCGTGGTCCCCTGCCATCGCATTCTCGGCAAGGGCGGATCGCTGTGCGGCTATCACTGGGGACTGACCCGGAAACGGGCAATCCTGGGCTGGGAGGCCGGTCTGGCGGGCGACTGACGGGGCCCGCCGTCGCCCTTCTCCTCCCGCCCCCGCGGGAGGCTTCCGCCCCGGATGACAGCTGCCCAGGAGGACCTGGCGGCCCCGGGACCATCCGGTCCGCGGGGGCCTGCCGGTGCAGCCCGTGTCACGCCTGACGGGAGGCGCTCGCCCCGGGATCCGCGGCTGCCGCGCGGGCAGTAGACCGCGCGCCAGCCCGTCTCAGGCCGCAACGTCGGAATCGCCGCCGTCGCCGGTGGCAGCCGGCTTGCCGCCGTCCCGCTTCACCTTCGCCGCCACCTGACGCAGCCGCGCCATGTCGTCCTCGCCCAGCATGTGGAGCGGACGGCCGAGCTCAATGCAGGTCTTCTCGAACCGCGCGTCGACGGTGTCGGGGCTGGCGACGAACATGTCACCGGCCGCGGCCCGGAAGTCGGTCTTGCAGTCGTGCACGGCGGTGACGCCGAGCGCCTCCATGAGCACGTCCGGCCCGAACTCCTTCATCAGATCGTTGGTGACCACCACCACCGCCGGACGCAGCGTCGAATCGCCGGCCGTCGCGGCATCGACGAGCCGGATCGGGAAGGGCGAGGGCGGGCTGGCCACGATCTGGCGCATGGCCGCGCCGATGCGGTTGAGGGCGTTGCCATCGAAGCCGAAGCGGGCGTCGGAGAACTGGGACGTCGCCCAGCGGTGCGCCGCCTTGGACAGCGGCTGCGAACCGGCCGCCAGCGCCCGTTCCGCCGTCTTGAAGAAGGCGCTGCGGCTGGTCACGAAGGCGACGTCGGTGTTCTCCCACATGCTCGGGAGATCGATATATTTCATGGCGATCGCGGGCTTGCCCATCAGCCGGGCCTCGAACAGCATGGTGCTGTTGACCGACACGATGAGATCCGCCTGGGCGATCATCTCCTCCGGGCCGAGCACATATTCGCCGGCCACGTCGAGGGTCGCCATCATGGAGCCGGTGATGCGCTTCATCAGCTCGTCGGGAATCACCTGGTCCCGGGAGGGCGGCGTGCGCACCAGGAAGAAGCAGCCATTCTCCTCGCTGAAATCGAGGGCATCGGAGATCGCCTTCGCCTGTCGGGCGCGGGCCGTCTCCTTGTCGGCATAGTTGTCCATCGGCTGCATGGTGAAGGCGATCACCTTCACGCCGTCGGGGATGCCGAACACCGCACGCGCCTGGGCCGCCGTCACCATCGGCTGATAGAGCACGTCGGCGTCGAACTTCGGCGGGCCGACCTTGATGATCCGGCTTTCCGGATAGCCGCGCTCGGTGAAGATGGTGCGCTGCAGCTCGCCCCAGCACAGGGTGTAGTCGCACAGGGGCGCGTTGGTGCCGCGCCGCTTCTGGCGATAGTAGTGGTCGACGGTCGCGAACACCCCTTCATGCGGGATGAGAATCGTGCGGATGCCGATGGTGCGGCAGGCGAACACGATCTCGCGGAACGGCGCCGGCCAGTCGAGCGTCATAATCACGCATTCGAGTCCCCGCGCCTTGAGGGCAATCAGCGCGGACAGGACGATGCGGCGGAACTTGCGCGGCTGGCGCTCGGCGGCACGGGTGATGTCGCGCCGGATCGCGGGCACGTCCTGCCCGGCGAAGATCGCACAGTCGATGAAATTGATGTCCGGGTGGGCCGCGACGATTCGCGAGATCAGGACGTCGGAATGCTCGGGGATCCACTTGACATAGCCGACCTTCGGACCGGCCGGCAGCCGGGCGAGATCGATCGGATTGGCAGCCGTCATCCACGACGAGAACAGGTCTTCCACCGGAGCGGGGGGAGGAGGTGACGCAGCTGCCACGAACGCTGCCGCCTTCTTCACGATGGCCTTCTTAATCATGCCCATTTCCTTTCCGGCGGCTTGCTTTCCGGCGGACAGGCGCGCCGGCCGCTTGCGCCCCCCGAAGAGCACGGTGACCGCATGAGCCACCTGTTGCACGAACGTCATGGTTTCCCTCTCGGAAAGGTCGGCCGCGTGAACGCACCGGATCAGGAGCCCGGAACTCGGCGCCACAGCCCGACAGATAGCACGCGGTCGTTACTTCATGTGCCCCTCCTTCCCGCACGATTGTGTCCTGCATCAGGCCCCGAGCCGGCCCCGGCGCATCTCGTACAGGGCAATACCAGTAGACACTGCAAGGTTTAGCGAATCTGCCCCACCCGCCATGGGAATGCGGACCAGAATGTCGCAGGCTGCCGCCATTGCGTCGGTCAGCCCGGACTGTTCGGTCCCCATCAGGAGGATGGACGGCTCGCGATAGTCCGGCGTGCGATAGTCCACGGATCCCTTGAGGTGGGTCCCGACCACCGGCCCCGGAAATCCCGGCCGCCAGGCGAGAAAGTCCTCGCTGCGCACCTTCACCACCGGCACGTGGAAGATGGACCCCATGGTCGCCCGCACCGCCTCCAGCGCGAACGGATCCGTCGTGTCGCCGATGAGGATCACCCCGGATGCCCCCGCACCGTCGGCCGTGCGGATGATGGTACCGAGATTGCCCGGATCGCGCACGCCCTCAAGCGCCACCCAGACGGTGGCGGTGCGCGGGTCGACCGCATCGAGTTTCAGGAGGCGCTGGCGGAACACGCCAACCACCGACTGCGGGTTCTCCCGCCGGGTGATCGCCTCCATCACCGGGGCGGAGGCCGTCAGGATCGTCGCCCCGCGGGCACGCGCCGTGGCCGCCGTCCTGGCCGCGAAGGGATGCTCCAGCATTCCTTCGGCCATCACCAGGGTCTCGCACGCCCAGTCCTTGGCCAGACCGTCGGCGACGAGCTTCAGCCCCTCGGCCACGAACAGGCCGGTCTCGGCGCGGTGCTTGCGCTGGGCAAGCGCGCGGATGTCCTTGATGGCCGGATTGGACGGTGCCGTGACCGAACGCACCGGACCGGGGCGGACAGGGGTGCTCATGACGCCTCTCCCGGGGCCGGACCGGACATGTCTCCCAGGGCCGGACCGGCCCAGCGCACGAAATTGGCCGTCGGCATCAGCCGGCCGCTGCCGTCCTCGCGGATCGCCAGCTCGCCGGAGACGAGGGAGCCGCCGCGCCGGGCGAAGATCTCCGCCACGGTCTGGTGGAAGGCGAGATAGGAGGCCCGGATCGCATAGACGGTGAGGAACAGCTCGCTCGGCCCGTCGGCCATGACGGCTTCCACGGCCTCCAGCATCGGCGGCAGGTCGCGGAACAGGTGCCATTCCTCGCCCTTGGGGCCGCGGCCGAATTTCGGCGGATCCAGAAGGACGAAATCATAGGTGTTGCCGCGCCGGACCTCGCGCTCCACGAAGCGGCGGGCGTCCTCGCAGATCCAGCGGATCGGCTTGTCGTCGAGACCCGAGAGGGACTGATTCTCCCGCGCCCAGGCAATCGCCTTCTTGGAGGCGTCCACATGGGTGACATGGGCGCCGGCCGCCGCCGCCAGAAGCGAGGCAAGGCCGGTATAGCCGAACAGGTTCAGGACCTTCGGCTGTGTGCCACGGGCCCGGACGAGATCGGTCAGATGGTCCCACTGGGTGTGCTGCTCGGGGAACAGCCCCATGTGGCGGAAGCTGGTGAAGCGGCCGAGATAGCGCGCCGGGCCATAGGCCATGGGCCAGCTCTCGGGCAGCGGCCGCGGCATCCGCCAGCGCCCGGGCCCCTCTTCCTCCACATCGCCGGAAAAGACCGCGTCGGCCTCCTCCCACACGCTGACGGGCAGGCGCGGCCGCCACATCGCCTGGGGTTCCGGGCGCACCACGGTGAACGGGCCGTAGCGTTCCAGCTTCTGGCCGTCCCCGGAATCGAGGAGGGCGAAATCGGGCCAGCTCCCGGCGATGGCCAGACGCGACT